>JAMFRX010000041.1 GCA_026224995.1 Puia dinghuensis | reverse complement strand
GGAGGCTGCAGAGGAAGATCTCGCTGCGCAGGGCCGCTATCTTAGCCCCCGCATAAGGCGTTCGGGTATGCATCTCCTTTGGGTCCATACCCGGCCAGTGGCGGTCGGGCAAATGCTCGGAAGCCACGCCGTACTCGAGCGTCAACCGGGTGGCCAGGGCGCCCTGCCCAGCCTCGGCCGCGAGAGCGGTTGGGCCGCCGCCGGTCGTAGCATGGTAGGCGATGGCCAGCTCCTGATACCGATCGTAGTCCTGCAACAAGCCGGTGAGCCGCCTCGCCGTCGAAGCAAATTTTTCCGGGAGAGAGGCATCCTCGTATTGCTCGCGCAGGTGTTTGCTGAAGCTGTTACTCTTGTTGAACCAGAACTTATCGATAAAGGCGGAGCGGTTATCGGATCGGCCTAACACGGCGCTCAACAGGCCCCAGGAGGGTTCGCCCAGGATGCCGGTGGCGACGCCAGAGAAATAGTCTGCTTCCGGAAAGGCCTCGCGGTCGATATTGCGGAGGGCCGGCAGCTCCCGCGAGATGTTCTCGATGGCGGTATTGTTGTTGCCCGATACGACGATGCCGTCATTACCGAAGGCGGTTTGGTCGATGTTATAGTAACCGGCTTTCTCGGTGAGGGGTATCCGCCTGACGGAGAAAAGGTCGTTGACGCGGATCTTCAGCAGTCGCCGGGCCCTGGTGACGATCACATCGGCGATGACTTCCCGCAGCAGGGTGGTCTTGCCTGTGCCGGGCGGACCGTTGATGCCCAGTAGGCCCGATGAATCCCGTAAAGCCGGCAAGGCCAGCTGCAATGCCGCCTGCTGGGCGCTATACAACCCATAGCTCGGATCAGCCGGCCATCTACCGGGAGACTGAGCGCCCGGATTCAGGTACTCCACCAACACCCGCGGGTCCAGCAGGTCCCGGCGCGCCTCGACATCTACCTGCGGAGTGAGGTAACGCTCCAGCGGAGCGCCCAGATCACGGGGATGCCGGATCAGGTTGTCCAGGTCGGCGAGGTAATAGCTATTTAGAAAAGGCGCTTCCAATACCAGCACAGGACTCACCTGCTCGCTGATGCAATAGACGGGTGGCCGGGGCGGCAGCTCCTTGCCAGCCAGCCGCCGGAGATGATCCAGCTCTTTTTGCAGCGACGTCCAGGTAACGGCGATGGGCTCCTCGTTGGCGCTTAGCCCAAAGCGGGTAATATATTCTTCCTGCGCCTGCTTGAGCAGCTCTGTGAGCTCCTCGGGATTCCGTTTTTCGCGGAGGAGCTTCATTGTATATACAAATGCCGCCGGGGCGTAAGTACGTGGACCGGGGCAGCCGGAAGCATCGACCACGAGCGCCGACAGACAGGTATCGCCGACGGCTGGTTCCCGGAATTCAGTGGAACCCGTGAGCCTGGCCAGCAGACCGATCACCGATTCTTTGGCGATCACATGGAAGTATAGGGTATGTCGCCAGCGCCGGGTCTCTTCGGGGGCTGGTAGCTGGTCGGCCTCCCAGGGGAGCGGGTCGCCGGGCTGCAAGGCGGTATAAAACAGCCTGCTGGATTTTTTCCGGCCGGGGATGTCCGGGAGCGTGAAGGTTTCGGCGGCGCGCCAAAATCGCAGGATGTTTACATAGTGATCAGGCATAAGGTAACCTAAAGTTACCGCTTACTATCCAAACTATGTATAAACGCAATGAGCTGCCCCCGCTCTTCCGAAGAAAGACCCAGCTTGTCGAAAGGAAGTGTCTGATTAGACACGTTTATCCCTAACCCTACCCCACCACCCTTGTCATAAAAATCCACGACCTGCTCCAATGTCGTGAAGACCCCGTTGTGCATATACGGCGCAGTAAGCGCGGCATTGCGGACTGTAGGCGTCTTGAAAGCATGCCGAAATGATTCCACAGCAATAATCCCATACCTACCCGGGTCAGCGTCGATTACCTTCCCAGTGACAGCCGCAGGTACGCCGATGACCTCCGTTTCGATCTTCGTATACCTTGGCGGAAAAGTCCCGTTGAACAGAGGCATATAGTGGCAGCTGCCGCATTTTGCCTTTCCCATGAAGAGATTGAACCCCTTGACCTCGTCAGCGCTCAAAGCCGTTTTATCGCCGCGCATATAAGTATCAAACCGGCTGTTGAGGAATACCAGGCTTCGTACATACGAACCAATGGCATTCATCACCTCCAGGGTGTCGATGCCCGTACGGCCGGTCCTGGGGAAGGCGGCGCCGAACAGCGCCCGATAAGCGGAGTCCTGCCAAAGACGTTTGACAGAAAGCTGCATGTCACCGTGCATCTCGGCAGCGTTCTGGACGACAGTACGGCTCTGGTCTTCCAGGGTCTTGGCGCGCAGGTCGTAGAATTGAGAAGGCTGTAGAGCCGCATTTATGAGTGTAGGGGTATTGCGCGGCAGGAGCTTGCCGTCGTCGAGCACGGTGTTTCGTACAAGCCCGTCAGTAAACGCTTTGTCAGGCTGATGACAGGTCTGGCAGCTTCTCACCCCCGAAGCCGAGAGCAAAGGGTCTGAGAACAAACGTCTGCCAAGCGCTATTTTTTCCGTGCTCGTGAAAGAGACATAGTCCGGCACATAGGCATTGACGTTGAAGGCGGCGGTATCAAAAAGCGTCCGGGCATCCTGGTTCAGCAGCCGGTTGTAGCGGATCACGTGGATGCCCAGCTTTTTTTCTAACCCGGTGATTCCCGTGGTCAGCGGGTTGGCGTAAGCGGTGATGAAGGCGGCCCGATCGAAGGAATTGAAATCCGGATGGCTGGTGAGATAGCGGGCCGCCGGGACGAAGGGTAACATAAAGCCATCGGGATAACGCGCGAGGACCTCCTGCATGCTTTGAAGGCTCGTGGCGGCTTCCAGCATGCTCCGCTGCGAGAGCGGATCGTCGAAGCCGACGATGCCGAGGGTCATGATCCGGAACACTTCCAGCCTGGTGGCATCGAAGACCTGCCAATCCAAGATGTCGATATTGGCAAAATGACGCTTGTATTGGACACAGGCCTGCTCGATACGGTGCAGCTGCGCGATAAGGTCGTTGCGCTTTAAAGTGTCGTAAGAAGGGAAGACGTAAGTCTCCATGATCTGCAGTCCGGCGGGATCGATCACGAGACCGGAGAGCTCCACTTCCTGCACGGGCGGCCCATTGACGACCCTGGCCGCGGAGGGATCGAAGTATTCGGCCGCCCACTCTATCCGTTTGTAGGCGAGCCGGGTCCGCAGAAATAGTCGCTGCAGATCGGCGGAGCTGGTGTCATGACCCAGGTCCAGCTCGAAGACGCGACAAATAGCGGAAAAGCTGTCCACTTGTGCGAGCAGCTTTTCCGCGATAGCTTTTTCCGGGGCCGGCTTCTTGCCGATGCAGGCATAGCCGATGAGGCAGGCTATGAGCAGCAGGAGGAATATTGCCCTGATCGACAAGGACGACCCCGTTCTTCCGGCTAGCCGACTACTTAGCATAGACCGGCTGTCCTGCTCCCGAAAGATCGAATACATTCTCCAGGGGATTGGCATCCCTGTCGCGCGAAGCCAGCGGGGAGAGGTTCCAGCGCTTTTCTATCAGCGCCAGGATGCTGGCGGTTTCGTATTGGGTATGATCAACGAATCCCTTCTTCGCAAAAGGCCCGATGATGATGGCGGGGATGCGGGTACCAGGGCCCCATTTCTTATCGATCACCGGCGGAGCCACATGGTCCCAGAAACCGCCGTTCTCATCATACGTGACGATGATGAGGGTGCTCTTGGCATCCGGCCCGGTCAGCACGTCGTTGATGAGCTGTACCGCGTGATCTTCGCCAAGCGCCACATCGGAATAGCCGGGGTGCTCGTTGTTGATGCCAAGAGGCTTGACGAAAGAGACGCTGGGCAGCGTGCCTGCCTTGGCAGCGGTGATGAAGAGCTTCTCGTCCAGCAAGTGCTCGGCCTTGGCCTTGGTGCCATCGGCGAAGTTGGTGAAATAGGCGAAGGGCTGGTGATGGAACTGAAAGGTCGGGTCAGGAGTGCCGGCCAGGGCGCTGTCCCAGCCACCGGAATACCAGGCCCAGGAGACATTCTTGGCGCTGAGCCGGTCGCCGATGGTAGGCAGGGTCTGATTAGGGACAAGCACATTGGCGGCGGTGCCGGCAGGATGGGGGTTGTTGACCGTATAGCTCGTGTTGACGACAAAGCCATCGGGTGTTACCTGTCCATCTGTGATCAGGGTGCCATTGGGAGCCAGTTTGGCTACGATGCTGGCAGGTGCATTGGGGAACACAGGGCTGGCCGCGGCGATCAGCCACATGTGGTTGAGGAAGGAGCCGCCGAAAGCGCTATGGAAGAAATTATCGCAGAGCGTGTATTGCTGAGCCATGCTCAGCAGGGGAATCAAGCTGGTCTTGTAATAACCCTGTGACAGCCCGGCGGAAGTATTGTAGAGGGCGTACTTATCCATCTTGCCACCGTCGATCTGCAACTGTTCCTGGTAGTAGCGGTGCAGGACATCGGGCGTCAGCTCGTCGTTGGCAATATACTGGTCGATATCGAAATAATGATTGGGCAGGTTCGTAGGGAAGGCGGTTGTGCCCGTGATCGCCGGGAGGAAGGTATAGGGCTTGTTGAAAGAGTCCAGCTGGATGATCCTATCCAGGGGTGCGTCGGAAAGGCCGGTGGCGCCGGGGAAGTCGCCATAGAGATTGTCGAAGCTGTGATTCTCCATGTAGATGACCACCACATGCTGGACCTTGTCCAGTTCTGCTGTCGGGATCGGGAGTGATTTTTGGCAGCCGAAAAAACTCTGGCTGAATAGGAGTATGGCGAAGGATATGGCCAGCAGGCTGAGCCGGGAAGTGTAGTTTTTCTTCATAGCAAATAAAATTTGCATCAAAGGACCACTACACAGGTTAATAGAATGTTACCCGTTGATGATGGTTTCATTAATTATGCAACCTGCCGGCAGGGTAACCGGCAGGTGCGACGACTACGCACTGCGGATAACCCGCAGCAGGACAGCGATCAAGGCGATGACCAGCAGGACGTGGATGATACCTCCGGCATGATAGCCAAAGTAGCCGATAGCCCAGAAGATGACCAGGATGACGGCGATGATGTAAAGAAGACCTCCCATGATGATTAATTTTAAACGTTATACAGGTTGTTTGATCTTAGAAAAACAAATAATCTGCCAATGCCGCGTGGACGGCCGATTGCAGTCCTTTCTATAAATATGGGGCATGGATTCCCCATTTGCCTTCATGGTTCCGGGTAGTTGGGGCTTGTAGCCGGGGCAGATCCCGTATTTTTGCGGCTATGGTTTACAAAGTCATCGGTTTGATGAGCGGCAGCTCCCTGGACGGTCTGGACATCGCATATGTCCATCTGCAGGAGCGGGTCGCTAGTTCGAAGGAGCAGCCCCGGACGTGGGAATATACGTTGGTCCACACCGGCCACTGTCCTTACGAGGATCACTGGAAGCAATCGCTGGCTGCGGCTCCGGGCCTTTCCGCCCTGGACTATCAGCTCCTGCATGTGGATTATGGGCATTGGCTGGGACAGCAGATAAATTATTTCATAGACCAACTAAATTTATACTACCAGGTTCAGCTGATCGTCAGTCATGGTCATACGGCTTTTCATGTTCCGGGTCGACAGATGACGGCGCAGCTGGGTGATGGGGCAGCCATTGCGGCGGAGACGCGCATCAATGTGGTGAGCGACCTGCGGGCCATGGACCTCGCGCTGGGCGGACAGGGCGCACCTATCGTCCCGATCGGCGAACGGCTGTTGCTGCCCGACTACCAGCTCTTCCTGAACCTGGGTGGGATCGCCAATGTGTCGCAGGGCCCGGTGGCCTTCGACATCTGTCCCGCCAACAGGGTGCTCAATGCCCTGGCGGAACAGGAAGGCTTGCACCAGGATAAGGGCGGGGCGCTGGCGGCAAGCGGCCGTGTAGA
Source organism: Puia dinghuensis (assembly GCA_026224995.1). Lineage (GTDB taxonomy): Bacteria > Bacteroidota > Bacteroidia > Chitinophagales > Chitinophagaceae > Puia > Puia dinghuensis_A. Next base: position 12,956 of record JAMFRX010000041.1, on the reverse strand, counting down.
CGAAGAGCTTTTGCAGCAGCTGAATGCATTGCCCTACTATGATCTCCCCTGGCCTAAGAGCCTGGGCAACGAATTTGGTGTGCAGACGGTATTGCCGTTGATCCAGGCGCGGGGGCTTAGTACCGCCGATGCGTTGCGGACCTATGTGGAGCATATCGCGGAGCAGGTAGCCAGGGCTGTCGGCGACGGCCACAAAGCCGATGCTAAAATGCTTGTTACCGGCGGCGGCGTACACAATACCTTCTTAGTGGAACGGTTGAAGGCAAAGCTGGAGGTTATGTTGGTCGTGCCCGACAAGGATCTGGTCGACTACAAGGAGGCGATCATTATGGCGCTTATGGGGGTGTTGCGCTGGCGCGAAGAGAACAATGTTTTGGCGAGTGTTACGGGTGCGAGCAGGGATAGTATCGGCGGGGCCGTATGGATCGGGCAGGAGGCTTAATGAACGGGCGGCGCAGCGGTCGGCCTTTTCGGCAAAACGAGAAGATCGAGACGATGTCCCACTGCAGCATCTAGTTCCCCTAGAGTAGCCGATGGATTCAGGTGATGGTCGATCAATGCTTTGTTCAGCAGGTCCTGGCCGGTGCCAGCGCCATAGATGTCGGCCGCCGGGGTATTGCTGACCAGCGGGGCAGCGTCATGGTACGCCTTGCGCCAGTCGCCGACAACCGCACTCACGGTAGCGCTGTCCGCAGTCTTCAGCGCAGGCCATTTGGAGAAGACGGCAAAGGAGTCGGAAGAATACCAGGTGGTAAAGAACTTTTTGGTAGGGTCGAAGCTGGCCGTCGCAGCCTTACACGCTTCCAGTGTAGCGAACCGCGAAGCCCGCTCATCCAGCAGGTAGAGCCGCCCCTTGTCGGTCGAAGTATAGAGAACGACGAGGCCGAAGTTTTTCACGGCAAGTCCGATCCTGTTCACCGCCGGGCCAGGCTGCTGCACGTATAACCACGAATATTGCCCGTGCCGCTCGCTGACCAGCACCTTGTACCGGATAGGGGCATCCTGATTGCCCGGACGATTGGTGGCCTTGAGGATCACGATGCTGTCGCCGGTACTGGTAAAGGACGCGACGCGGTGATTGCTGAATATGGTATAATATTGGCGGGCTGGTGCCTGAGCAAATATGCAGGAGAGGAAGGATAAGAGTAACGCGTACATATAAAACTTTTGACTATGCAATATACAACATTGGGAAACACAGGACTTATCGTGTCGCGGCTGTCCTTTGGGGCCATGACCTTCACGGCCGGGAACAAGAGCTTTGCATCCGTTTACAAGACCGAAGCGGCGGATGCCGATGCCATGGTCGGGCGGGCGCTGGACGCGGGGATCAATTTCTTCGACACGGCGGACGCCTATGCCGGCGGGGAGTCGGAGATCATGCTGGGCCGCGCGCTCAAGGGGCGCCGGGCGGAGCTGGTGATCACCACGAAAGTGGGCAACCGGACGGGACCGGGACTGGTCCAGAGTGGGCTCAGCCGGCGGCATATCCTCTGGTCCATCGATCAAAGCCTTAAGCGGCTGGATACGGATTTCATCGACTTCTATCTTGCCCATAAGGAAGACCCCCATACTCCGCTGGAAGAGACCCTGGCAGCCCTGGACGAAGTGGTGCGTTCTGGGAAGGTGCGGTATATCGGCTTCTCCAACTGGTCGGCATGGAAAGTCGCCGCGGCCATGGAGCTGCAAAAAGCCCACGGCTGGGCGCCGTTTACGCATGGGCAGATGCATTACTCACTGCTCATTCGTGATCTGGAAAGAGATCTCATCCCCATGTTCCAGCGCTATGGCCTCGGCCTCACAGTCTGGAGCCCTTTGGTCAGCGGGTTCCTGTCAGGTAAGTATACCCGGGAAAACCTCACGGATAAGGATAATCGCATGTCCGGCTTCGACATCATGCCCTTCGACAAGGAGTTCGGCTTCCGGCTTGTCGACAGGCTGCGGGAGATCGCCGGGGCGCACAAGGCCAGCGTGGCCCAGGTCGCTATCGCCTGGCTCCTGGCGAAAAAGGCCGTCACGAGCGTCATCGTAGGGGCGTCTAAATCGCATCAGCTCGAAGACAACCTGGCGGCTGCCAACCTGGAGCTCAGCGCCCAGGAGATCGCGAACCTGGATGAGCTGACGCAGCCTGCGAAGGTCTATCCCAATTGGTTTTCGGAAATGGTGATGGATGGCCCGGTAAAAGAGGCGCTCACAGCCCCAAAACAGCCTTGAGCTTCACATATCCCGCCTTGCTCACCGGCACCTGCGCGCCTGACTGGAGGATGCAGAGATGGCTATCTTTCTCGTAGGGGTCGATACGCGTGACCTGCTGCACGTTCAGGATATAAGAGCGGTGCGTACGTACGAATTGCGTCGGGTCGAGGGCGCGTTCGAAGAAGCTCATCGTCCGGTTCTTGAGGAAGGCGCCACTATGGGTGTGGATCTTCACATAATCGTCGGCCGCTTCCAGGTAATGGATATCTTCCAGTGGGATGATCTTGATCTTGCCGCCAGTCTTGACCACGATGCGCTGCTGTTGCGAAGGGGACAGGGAGGCCGTCTCCAGCAAGGCGCCCGTGGTATCGTTGTCATGCTCGCCGCCGGGCGCGGGGGTGGGCGAACCTTCGCCCGCACCTGCCTGCTGACCACCGGCATTCTGCCGCAGCGCATGCTGATCCAGCCATTTGCGGATCGCCTTGTCAAACCGCTCCTTACTAAAAGGCTTCAGCAGGTAGTCGACGGCGTGACTCTCGAAAGCCTTGATGGCATATTCGTCAAAGGCGGTCGTAAAGATCACGGCCGGTGGCTGCTCCACCAGCTCGAGCATCTCGAAGCCGTTGATCTTGGGCATCTGGCTATCCAGGAAGATCAGGTCGGGATGGAATTGTTGAATGGCCTTGATCCCTTCGAACCCATCGCTGCATTCCTGGAGGACCGTGATCTCCTTATGGGTCGCCAGGTACTCTTTTACGATCATGCGGGCGAGTGGCTCGTCGTCGATGATGATGGCTTTGATGGGAGTTGTGGTGTTAGTGCTCATGGTTATACTTGTTGAGGAATTCTTACGATGGTAGTGAATAGATTGTTGTCTACACGGGTCTCCAACAGGTCGGGCCGGGCAAAAAGAAGGTAGAGCCGCCGTTGGATGGACGTCAGTCCGAAGCCGGTGCCCTTCTTGGGCCGGGACGTCTCGGGGTCAAAGGGGTTTTCTACTTCGATGATCACATACTTCCCTTCCAGCCTTGCTCTCAGGGCGATGGTCACCGCCTCTGTGGTATCATAAAGCCCGAATTTTATCGCGTTCTCTACTATAGGCTGCAGCAGCATCGGCGGCATCCGCAGGCCCAGGCATTGTTCGTCGCAGATGATCTCCGTGGTAAGGCGATGCCCGAACCGAACCTTTTCGATATCCAGATACAGCTCCAGGTATTGAAGCTCTTCACTAAGGGGTACCCACTGCTGGTCTTCCTTCTTGAGGTTGCCGCGGAGGAAGTCCGAGAGCTGCTGGATCATCTTTCGGGCTTGTTCCGGCTGGCTGCCGATCAGGGCGCTGATGGAGTTGAGGCTGTTGAAGAGAAAATGCGGCGCCAGCTGCTGGCGGAGCTTGAAGAGTTCCGCCTCTTTGGCAAGGCGCTCTGCGTCGTTGCGGCGGGTGCGGTTCTCCTGTTCTTCTTCCTGGGAATACCAGAGGACGCTCAGGATAGCCATGCAGCCCACCTGGAGGAAGACGATATCAAAGCGGACCGGCCAGCTGCGGCTAAAGAACTGCACGTAGGCCGCGCCGTCAGCAACGGTGCTCAGGAGCGGGACCAACAGGGCCTTGCAGGCCAGCAGGATGATGCCGGTCAGGGCGAGGCTGATGAAGAGGATATACCAGTAACGTTCTTTTTTGGGGAGGTAGTATTGCATGTTGTTGCTCAGGAAGCCGCAGCTAAGGGCCACCAGGGCATTGGAGACGACGCTGTCGGTGAGCGCCGTGGTAGGACGAAGGCCGAAGCTGATGAGCAGCGAAGTCTGCAGGAAGGCCCAGATGGCCCACCAGGAGATGAAGATCAACAGAAATTTGCCGGTCGAAAGCGGAGATTTGGCCATGGTTAACGATTACAGCAGCCTTAACATTTTATGGGTGGTGCTGGCACGGATATGTTCGGCCCGGCGATTAGCGAGGTCGATATAGGCCTCCGCGTCGTCGGTCTCCTGTATCCTGCTGTACATCTCGGCTCCGTCGAGCAGTCCGCTCAGCCGGTAAAGCTCCGCCACGTTGATGAACTTCCACTGCACCAGCTGCTGCTCGTGGTTGTAGAAGCCGTCCTGTTCGCGCTCGCCGATGGCGATGGCTTTCAGAAAGGCTTCCTCTTCGTCGTTAGCCGCAACGAGGCGCAGCTGTTCGTCAAATTGCGGCGTATGTTGGCCTTCGCCGCAGATGATCCTGAAAATGATCTTGCTGAGATACCAGTTCATAAAACAATAGTTTTGATCAGAAATTCTTAAGCTCGATACCGCCGAAGATGGATGTTCCATCTATGATGAGGATCTTCTCCGGGTTCAGGATGGCAGGCTGCTGGCGTTTGTCTTCGAAGCCGGCGAAGATGGCGGTCACCTCCGAACGCACTTCCCAGTGCGGCGGGACGATGATCTTGGTGCCGCCACAGACCTGGGTGACGTCGAGGCGGGCGATCCCGTTGAAGTCGGCCTGGCTAAGGTCGATCTCCGTGCCGCCGAGGAAGGTGGTGATGTCGCCGCCTTTAAAGTTCTTGGACACCACTTTTTTATGGACGCCGCCGAAGACGGATGTCGTGTCTATAAAGTCTTCGGAGGAGTAATTATGGCCTTCGGAGGAGTAGTTGGCCCTGAACGAGCCGCCGGGGCCACCCATGCCAGGGTTCGGTCCGCCCGGACCTGCATTAGGGTCGGCGGGGTCTGTCTGAGTTGGGGCGGGGCCGGGTCCTGTGGGGTTGGGTCCTGCCGGATTAGCGCCAGGGGTGAACTGCCGGTTCCATTCGCGGTTGCGCCAGTGGCGCCTGCGCCATTCATCTTTCCATTCGTTTTTCCATTCTTCCTTCCACTCGCCCTGCCAGCTGCGCCTTGGCCGCAGCATGATGACCAGCCCCACGAAGATCAGGATACCCGGCCAGAGGAAGCGGTGGATCTCCATTTGAGGGTAGTAGTCCTGTATGAGGAAGCCGCCGCCTACAAGGATCATGATCAGCCAGGCGCCGCCGCGGAAGTTGTGCCGAAGCCCGATGAAAAGGCCGATGGCTATCAAGAGGATATGCCAGCTGAACAGCCAGTCGGGCAGAGGAAAGCCCATCTGGTCCAGCAGGAGGACACCGCCAACCAACACCAGGAAACATCCTGCCCAGATCCGTCCCGACTTGCCTGGCCTCCTTGTAACTTGTCTATCGTCCATTGTTTTTTTGAATTTTACTCAAATCTAATGCGTATCTGTAGGTTAGACAAGGGGTAATCCGCTGTATTAGGGGAAGGGGCGGTTAATAGCGGGGTTTTCTCGGTAAAGGTCGGCGGACCCTTGGTCCCCCGGCCTTTACCGGCCAGCCATAAAAAATCCGGCGTTAGAAAACGCCGGACTGCTTGATCCCAGAGGCCATGGTTGGGCCCGCCGAAGCGGGCCGCCTGGTTAGTTTTTAATAAGTTTATACGTCGACCCATCCACGGAGACGAAATAGAGCCCCTGCGGCAGCTGGCTGGCCGGTATCTGGGCGCTGTTGACCCCGCCGGGGTATTCCTTCACCCAAATGGTTCTGCCGGCAACATCTTTGAGCGACAGATGGGTGAAGGAACCGGGAGCGGTGATGTTGATCATATCATGGAAGGGATTCGGATAAAAATGGATGCTTGCTATGGACTTGTTGGAGACGGCGGCTACCATAGAGTAACCCACTGCCCCACCGGTGTTGTCCAGCTCCAGCCGGTAATAATTGATGCCTTCCAACGGGCTGGCATCGGTGTAGCTGTAGTTGTCCTTGCCGATGGCGGCGGAAATAGTGTTTAGGTCTTGCCAGTGGATCCCGTCGGCAGAGCGTTGGATCACGAACTGGTTGGCGATACCGCTTACCCCCGCGTTCCACGTGATCTGGTTGCCGGCACTGCCGCCAGTGACGCTGAAGCTCTCCAGCGTAATAGGCAGGGTACCGGGTGGCGTGGCGTAAACGGTCATGCTCACCATGTCGACAGCGGCGCTGATACCTACCGAGATGCTCAGGACCTGAGTAGTCAGGTTGGCAGCGATGGCGACACCGAAATTGCTGGTGTTGATAGTGCCTGGAAGAAAGCTGCCAGCGCCCATGAGATTGCCCGAACCGCCGTAATTAGCGGTCAGCGTGCTTCCAAAAGGCCAGCCGGCTCCACTGGCCTGGTTGGTCCCAAGCAAACTCACGGTGCCACCGGTGATATTGGCCAGCTGAACGGTGTGGTCGGCAACGTTACCGTTGAGGGCTAGTAAGGCGCCATAGCCGCGGTTTATGGCGACACCGACGCCACAGACGGTATAAGTTGTGGGTATGGAAAAACCGAAGTTATTGAGCGTAAGATAATTCGAAGTGACTGTTATCGGAAGTAGCCCGAGGCTAATAAGCGAGGTAGCGCTGGCATAGCTGCCATCAATAGCCGAAGTAGCCCCAGTGTTGGCCCAGCCAACGGTGCCGATGCCGGTGCTGTTACCATTGGTGCCGGCCGTGTTCGTTGACACGGCGGTGCATTGAGAATGGGCCGTCCCTATGGATAGGAGCGTACAGAGCATGAGAGTACAGGTGGCAAGTACAATTTGTTTCATAGAAGCACAGAATTAGTTCCTAACTTCAGGGTGGTCCTGAGATCAAGAGGTGAATGAATGAATATCCCTTGGCCATACCTTTGGCATTACCCAAAGACAGGGTTTTGAAATGCACGGATCAGTACAATAAATAAATGGATGGACAGGCCGGAAGGTCGATTGAAACTGGTTGCAATAAGGGAGTATTCGCGGGAGAGCGCTAAAAGTTGCTACTAGGGGATGGTCTTTTTGTGTCGTCCGAATTCTACTGCATAATAACGGCGAATTTTCAACTAATCATAGCCGGAAGGTATGTTAAAGCCCGTTTTAAGTAGAAACACTTAGGCTAGTATACTACAACCTACTAATAAATAGACTATACACCATTAGAATATTTTCTACAAAACCAGTAGGAAAAATTAGGTCATTATGCTAAAAAACTGGCTCCTCACCGCTCTGCGCAACCTGCTCAAGAACAAAACGGCCTCGGCCATCAACATTTTCGGGCTGACTATCGGCCTGTCCAGCTGCCTGCTGATCGCACTTTTCATCCACCATGAACTGAGCTACGACGATTTCGAGGCCAAGGGGTCCAGGATCGTCAGATGTATCATGGAGTACCGGTTCGACGGGGGCGGCGAGATCCAGCGCGGCAATTTTACCAGCACCAAGGTGGCGCCGACCTTTAAACGGCATTTCCCCGAAGTGGAGTCGGCGGTGCGAATGTACATGGACGACTATATCGTTCAGTACCGCGAGAAGCTGCTCAAGGAAAAGCGTTTCATGTTCGCGGACAGCAGCTTCTTCGACCTGTTCAGCTTTTCGCTGGTCAGGGGGGATGTGCATACGGCGCTGGCGGGCCCCAGGAAGGTGATCCTGACGGAGTCTACGGCACGCCGCTATTTCGGGTCGGACGAACCGATGGGAAAGCTCATCCGCGTGGGCAACGACAGCATCGGCTACCAGGTAACGGGGGTGATGAAGGACGTGCCGGAAAACAGTCAAATCAAGTTCGACTTCCTGGCCTCCTTCTCTTCGCTGTATGCCAATCAGGAGGAGACCTACTGGGATGCGAATTACGGGACCTTTTTGTTGCTGCGACATCGTGAAGATCTGGGGACACTTCAGGGGAAGGTGACAGCCTTTATGAAACAAGAGATGAAGGGTCAGGGCGCGATGGTGAATTTCCTGCTCGAGCCCTTTATGCGCATTCACCTGTATTCGCCCTATATCGGCTGGGAGTCCGGCACGAGCATCGTATACATCTATATCCTCGCGGGCGTGGCGCTGCTGATCCTCGTGATCGCGGGCTCGACCTATATCAATCTGAGCACGGCAAGGAGTATGGACCGGGCACGGGAAGTGGGCGTGCGGAAGGTCGTCGGGGCCGGGAAGCAGCAGCTGTTCTGGCAGTTTATCGGGGAGTCCTTCCTGCTGTGCCTCCTGAGCGTTCTGCTAAGCATTCTGCTGGTGCTGCTGGTATTGCCGGCCTTTAACGGGCTCGCGGACAGGCAGCTGCCGGCGGGAGCGTTGTTCTCCTTACCTTTTTTGTTGTTGGCCTTCGGAATAGCCGTGGCCGTGAGTCTGCTGGCGGGGAGCTATCCGGCGCTGGTGCTCTCGCGTTTCCAGCCGGTGAAAGTGCTGAAGGGCGCCTTCAAGAATACCAGGAGCGGAAAAGGACTGCGGCAGGGTCTGATCGTATTTCAGTTTGTGATAAGCGTGTTCCTGATCGTTTCGACCTTTATCATGCAGCAGCAGCTGAGCTATATCCGGCACCGGGCGCTGGGCTATGACCGCGACCATGTCGTGGAGCTGCCGATGGACAGGAGCATGCTACCTAACATCGAGTATCTCAAACAGCAGTTCCGGACCAATCCCGACGTGGTGAGCCTTACGCACTGCGCTTCTTCGCCGGTGACCATCTATGGCGGCTATGTCATGCGGTCCGGGGCGATGCCGGCGAACCAATCGCTTGCCGTCTTCGGGAACCCCATAGATGCGGATTTCGTTAAGACCACCGGTCTGCAGCTGGTGTCGGGCGAAGACATAACGCCGCAGGATATGCGGGATGCCTATCCGGACCAGTACTCCGCCGAAGGAACCTGGCTTCCGGAGGAAAAGCGTGTGGTGCATCCCACCCAACAAAAACCAGTCTTCCGATTTCTCCTGAATGAAACAGCGGCCCGGGAACTGGGCTGGACACCGCAGCAGGCCGTGGGCAAGCGCCTATTCATGGACGACTCGCGCCCCGGCTATGTAAAGGGCGTTGTCAAAGATTTTAATTTCCAAACGTTGCACAACCCCATAAAAGGACTCATACTCTTTCCCAACATGCGGGCGGACAGGCTGCTGGTAAGGGTCTCGGGGGAGCATCTTTCGCAGACCCTGGCCTTCCTGGAATCCAAATGGAAGCAGCTGGAGCCGAACATCCCCTACGAGGCGCACTTCCTGGACGAAAATTACAACCAGATCTATGCGAGCGAGCAACGCCTCGGCAAGGTCATGAACCTTTTCTCGGCCATCGCTATCGTGCTGGCCTGTCTGGGACTATTCGGGCTTTCTTCCTATGCGGCCAAACAGCGGGTACGCGAGATCGGTATCCGCAAGGTCCTGGGAGCGCCGATGGGTCATTTAGCGCTGCTGCTGTCGGCGGGCTTTATCCGCCTGGCGCTGGTGGCGATACTGATCTCTTTCCCGCTGGCATGGTGGGCGATGCACAAATGGCTTCAGGACTTTCAGTTTCGCACGGGTATCAGCTGGTGGATCTTCGCGCTGTCGGGTGTGTTGGTCCTGGGGATCACGCTGGCGACGGTGAGTATTCAGGCAGTTAGGACGGCGCTGTTGAATCCGGTGAAAAATTTGAAGGTGGAATAGGCTGATGTTTAATGACTTATGGTGGCATGGTAATGGCAGGTCTATTACCAGTACTATTTGTTCATTAAAAATGCAACCATGAAAAAGGTATTATTTGTGATCTTTGGTTTGACACTGGGCGCTACTGTAATGGCGCAGACGGAACCGACTAAGAAAGATAAGGATAAGGACATGTCTAATTTACGGACGGACGTCCGGGCGCATAAGGCGGCTACGCATCAGGTGAATCATGACCTCAGCCATGCCCGCGTAAGTAGAGCGGTCAGAGACCATAAGACCGTTGCTAAGACCAATAGAATGAGGAATGCAGATGCCAGGAGCTTAAAATCCAAGGGCGTCAATCATCCTGTAGCCAAGGCAAAGCGGCAGGTGAAGGTGCAGGATGATAATAAGAAGGATCATATCTAGGTTCTAGCGACTAACCGCCAGGTGGCATGCAGGCGGGTGCGGCCGGGCTGCCGAAGTCTTTCGATGGCATCGGGGCCAGCATTCTTCGCCAGGTGAGTGAGGGCGGTGAGTCGGCTATAGTCGGGCTTTGCTTCCTTCTCGACGGTGAAGCCCATGCGCTCGAAGAAGTCGCGGGCGAGCTGGAAGCTGCCGAATTTCTTTTCTTCAATTTTATGTTGTTCGCTCCATTGCCGGAAGGAAGCGCTTGTATTTTCGAGCGGGTCGCCTTCCGGCTTTTTTATGTAGATATCTGCCGTGATCCAGCAGCCGCCGCGGGCCAGGAGGATCTTGCGGATGGTTTGGCAGAGCTGTTCTTTTTCTGTTGCGTCCAGGTAGACGAGGAGCCCTTCGTTGACGATGGAGACGGGGCCGGGGGGAAAACGTTGAACGAGGGTCTGGAAGGCGGGGCCGTCGAGGACGTTAAGGGGTTGGAGCTCGTAGTGGCCGGCGGTCTGGGATGTCTCGCCAGCCGTGAGCGCATTTACGAACCGTTGTTTGCCCTCTATGACCCCGGGAAGGTCGGTATCGATATAATACACCGGTAGATTGCGGCTGAGCGCCAGTCCGCGGAAGGAGAACCCGCTTGACAGCTCGAGGATATTCGTGGCGGGCTGATCGCCGAGCAGCTGGTCGATACTCCAATAGCGACTTTCGAAATGCAGGATGCGGTTCCAGTACTCTTCCGGCTTGTCGGCCAGGTCGGGCGTGAACTGACCGTAATTTTCCAGGAGCGCGGCGGCTTCGCGGGCGAAGGGGATCGAGGTGTGGCCCTTCATCGCCAGCAGGGCGTAGGCAGAGGGGCTGATGGAAGCGGGGTCGCGTGGCGCCGTAGACAGGTGATCATCGGTTGTCATAACCAAAGATAAGAATTAGTCAATGATCGAATAATAAATGGTGTTTGCCAATATTTTTTTCGAAATATAGCGCGAGTAAGTAAAGACATTCTCCGGGAGCAGCATCAGCCGCTGGTTATCCATGTCGATACTTTTGGCATCCGGTGCTTCATTTCCGTAGCTGATCTTATAGTTGCCCGGCTTGAGGTCATCCAGGGCGACCAGGTATTCATAGTTGATCGTTTCTCCCGACCTTAGAAAGACAGGAGCAAGACCTTTTATTAATTCCCGGAGAGAACCGGACGCTTTTTGGCCGGACTGATCCTGATTGTAAAAGGAATCGACCATCTTTTTTCGTTGGAGTATACCCGCGATCATTATCCCTTTGTAGCCGTCGGTTACATCATTCCCGCGGCGCACATCCTGGTACGCGCCATGCACGCCGGGCGCGTAAGGGTAATGTTCATACAGGGCCAACTCAGTCCAGCCGGTGTCCGATCGTCGATACAAGTGGATGTTATAGGAACTGATGTACGGGATATAGATATCTTTTGCCAAATGATTGATGACCTGCACATCCAGCGCCATGTGACCGGAACTTTTCTTTCCGATCAATTGCAGCCTTAGTTCAATAGCGGTGTCGGATGGCTGTGCGTTGCAGCTGATAGCTATAAACAGGATCGAGATAGATAATAAGATAGCTTTCATATGTTAAAGATTATTGACAAGGTTCCTTGGATCGCGCAGGGCCAGCGCGGCGTAGATCTCGCTTCGGCCATAAGCGGAGGGACGGGTGCCAAGCTTGTGAATGCGCGGCCATCCTGCAACGGGCAGGAGGGTGGAAGCGGCGGCTAAGCTTAGCGGATAGGGGACCCAGTGAGTTACCGGCCGGTCGGTATCGTATTCTACCAGGAGGAGGGCGCCAGTGAATCGCAGAAGCAGTGCGGGCTTATCGCGGACATAGTGCAGCGAGTTGGCCATGAGGATGCCGTCCAGACCGGAAAGGGCGAGATCGTCCTTTATGAAATCCGCGGAACGGGGGAGGATGGTGACGCCATTGGCCGTGGTCTGCCGGGAGATAGAGGGACGGATGTCGATGGCTTCGATGGTACTGCCGGCCGGTAAAAAGTGGGCCAGGGCCAGGGAGAACAGGCCGGAGCCACAGCCGAGGTCTGCCCAGTGGGCGGAGGCCGCCCCTGCGACGCGAACGGATAAGACCGCGGGCAGCGGCGGGTGGTCGATGAGGGCTATGGCTTCGGTGAGCGTCATTGGCGAATGGCTGCAGGTCTGCATGAGGTACTGGCTCAGGGCGACTGCAGGGGTATTAAATGTAAAATATTGCCGTTGTATATACAAATCAACTTTCTTGATTAATCGATCGGCTGCCGTAAGTGGATCTCATTGGTTTTCAATGAGCGGCGTTGGCCAGGAAATCATGCAAATGGCTTTGTATATACAACGGCCTTGAAATCCAAAAGTACCCTTCGCCAACCCGTGATTGAACGCCCAGGCACGCGTGGAGCTGCAACCGATTGTAATCATTTAAAAATGCTTTACATTTAGGCCATGCTAACGAATATCCACAGACCACTTGCCTGTATCCTGAGCCTCCTTCTCACCACGGCGCTATTCGCCCCGACGACGGCCCATGCCACCGTAAAATCCTGGCAGAAAGAGCCCGACGGCGTGAGCTTTACGCTGGACGTCGGCGTTATTAAGCTCCGCATCTGCCGGCCGGACATCGTAGAAGTAAAGTTTACCATCCTGCCGCGGCTGGCACAGCGGTCATCGCTGGTGGTCAATAACCCCTTTGATGGCGCGTCTCCCTTTACCGTAATCGAGGTGGGCGGATCGGTGGTGATCACCACGGCCCGGCTGCGCATCACCGTGGACAAGGCCAGCAATGCGATCACGTATGCAGACCTGAATGGGAAGACGATCCTTGCCGAAGACGAGCTGGAAAATAAGTCCATGCAAAGGACCGTGTTGGCGACGAGCATCGCTACCTATAGCTGCTCTACACAGTTTATGTCACCGGCGAACGAAGG
>JAMFRX010000291.1 GCA_026224995.1 Puia dinghuensis | reverse complement strand
GTATTCGGGGACGTCAACGCCACCGCCGCCGGGGCCATCGTGGGGGCCCAGAGCGGCATTCCCGTGATGCATGTGGAAGCGGGCTTAAGAAGCTTCGACCGGGAAATGCCGGAAGAGATCAACCGCATCATCACCGACCATGTAAGTAACTACCTGATGGTGTCCGAGCCAAGCGGGATCAGCAACCTGCGACGCGAAGGGTTTCCGGAGGAAAGGATACTGCTGGCAGGCAATATTATGATCGAATGCCTGCTGCGGACCCGGTCGCAATGGGAAGGGATAACCCTTAAGCCATCCGTTGCGGAATACTATAGTCAGAAGCCGGTGATCGCGACTTTCCACCGGCCGGAGAATGTGGACACGCCCAAGACCCTGCGCCGGATCGTCGACATCCTCCTCCGTTTGAGCTTGGAGCATCCCCTGGTCTTCCCCGTTCATCCCCGGACGGCTGCCAAGCTCACCGAACACGGCTGGATGGATGAGCTGCAACGCAGTGGCAACATCCTGCTATCCGAGCCGCTGGGGTATTTCGACTTTTTGAAGCTCGTCTCCAACGCGACTCTGGTCGTCACCGACTCCGGCGGCGTACAGGAGGAGACCAGTTTCCTGAACATACCTTGCGTCACTTTCCGGAAGAACACCGAAAGGCCGGTGACAGTGGATCTTGGCACCAACCTGCTGATGAGCATTTGGGATGAAGCCTACGCTACCAGGATCGGGGAACATGTAACGCAGCTCGCCGGGCGGCAGCGGGCGGCCATCCCGCTCTGGGATGAGCAGGTCAGCAGAAGGATCGTACATTTTATAAAAGGCGTCATCGAAGGCAGGAAATGAAGATACTCATCGTAATGGACCCCGGCATCCTGGTCCCGCCGAAAGGCTATGGCGGACACGAACGCCTGGTGGCCATGTTCGCCCGGGAATACCTGAAGCTGGGTCATGAAGTGCATTTGCTGGTCACTGCCGGATCGTTTATCGAAGGCTGTACCATACATGGATACGGGAAGGAAGGGTTTCCCCCGGATAAGCGGGATGCGCGAAAGGCTATTTTCTATGCCTGGCGTTTTCTCTGGCGCCACCGAAAGGACTTCGACCTGATCCACAATTTCGGCAGGCTCGCCTACCTGTTGCCCGTCCTGAACCATCCCATCCGGAAGATAATGACCTATGGCCGGGAGATCAGCGCCAGGAACGTCGCGTTCTTCAACAAGCTGCCGAATAAGAACCTCGTCTTCACGGGCTGCAGCTCCGACCTCATCAGCAGGGGCGGGGTAGCCGGGCGCTTGGAGACGGTGTACAATGCCATCGAGTTCGGGAAGTATACGCCAGTACGGGAGGTTCCTGCGGATGCGCCGTTGATCTTCCTCAGCCGCATTGAACGGATCAAGGGCTGTCATACGGCCATCGCGGTGGCCAGGGCCGCTGGCCGTGGCCTGATAATCGCTGGCAATATCTCGCCGCTGCCGGAAGAGCAGGCTTATTTCCACCAGGAGATAGAACCGCAGGTAGATGGTAAGCATATCCGGTATGTGGGTCAGGTGGACGATACCCAGAAGAATCATTACCTGGGCCAGGCCTGCGCCTTCCTCTTTCCCATAGAATGGAACGAACCCTTTGGCATGGTGATGGTGGAGGCCATGGCCTGCGGAACGCCGGTCATCGGCTTCGGGAAGGGTTCAGTGCCCGAGGTGATACAAGACAATGTAACAGGATTCGTCGTCGGCGATAAGCAGGCGATGGAGGCGGCGATAACGGCTGCGGTAAGGCTGGACAGGAGCGTTTGCCGTCAGGCCGCCATGACGAAGTTCGACGTCAACGTCGTCGCCCGGCACTATCTGAGCCTTCTGCCCTGATAAAAGACAATATAATATCACATAATGCTTGACTCACTCCGCACATTGTTACGGGCTCCCTATAATAAGAAAAGGCCGCTGTTTGCGTTCCGGCGGTTCTTTTACTGGAAGCTCATCCGGCTCTTGAAGGTCAGGGACCGCCGTTATGCGCTCTGGGGCGACCGGGCGTTGCTGCTCAATTATGATTCTCTGCAAAGCATGTGGATCATGTACAACTACTGGGTAGACTGGGAAGAGTTCAATCTGATCAGCAGGTACGTGCGGCCCGGCGACACGCTGTTCGACGTAGGGACGAACATGGGCTTCTATACCATCTGGATGTCGAGGTTCGTCGGTCCACAGGGCCGCATCCATAGCTTCGAGCCGGACCAACGGAATTTCGGCAGGCTGCAGGCGAACATCGGCATCAACAAGGTCAATGATCGCGTCAAGGAGAATAATTTTGCCGTCAGCGATATAGACGGGGAGCTTACGTTCACTACCGGCCTGGACGGGGAGAACCATATTGCCCGGTCGGGCGAAGCCAACATCGTGACCATTCCCGCGCGTAAGCTGGACAGCTATGTCCAGGAGCAGGGCGTAGACCGGATCGCTTATATGAAAGTGGATGTAGAAGGCTTTGAGCTCACCGTGCTCAAGGGCGGCGACCGGCTGCT
>JAMFRX010000290.1 GCA_026224995.1 Puia dinghuensis | reverse complement strand
TTGGTGGATTCATAGGCCACGACAAACCCATTGAATTCGTCGAAGTGGAATAGCTGTTCTTTTCGCGATAAGACATTCCTGAAACGGATGGTAGCCTCATCCTGGTGGATCCAGATCTGCCAACCCATCCTCCAAACTATCAGCAGGGCGATGAGCAGACTAAATGTGCCCAGCGCCACAAAGGCGAGCTTCGCCTGAATGGTCGGAACGTGAGTCATTAGGAAAACAGTGTTAAAAACACAGCATATCAGGCCAAACCCGACGAATAGCCTTACAAACCATGGAAACTTCGATTTGACGATCATGGGTACAAAATCCGGATTTTCTTGGGATTAGGCAAAAATAGTTGTCCGGTTTTCATGCGTATAAAGCATTTTCCGCAGAAGGTTCAAAGGGCTAGTTTTTTAAAATTTCGCTGTTTTTGTTTGTTAAATTTGCTCAATTTAATGCCATGAAGAAGTGGAGAGAATGAAAATACCAATAAGGATGAATAATCTAAAAGAAAAATTATTTACGCTAGTATCCGACCAGCCTTCCGATTGGAAAGCCAAAGCGAAATACCGCCGTGACAACCGAGAATGGTTGAAAAAATCTGCAGCTATCGCGGTGCGGGTACTGGATGCCCTGAAAGCTCAAAATCTTTCCCAAAAGGAGCTAGCAGAACGGATGAGCATATCTCCGCAGCAAATCAGTAAAATTGTAAAGGGGCAGGAAAACCTGACCCTTGAAACCATATCAAATTTGGAAATTGCGCTTGGTATTCAAATAATAGACGAAAAGGCGGCTCGCGGCGGCGCTTTCTTTAAAAAGAAAAAACCGGCAGCTTAGATATATCTAGATAGTATATGAGCTCAGCTATCACAAACCCGGGTAAAAAACCCAAAGCCGTTTTCACGTATTGTTTTCAGGTTTGGGGTACAGGGATCTTCTTAGGTCCGCTCATTTCTCTTATTTGGGCTGCCCGTTATTTTGACACCCGGGGAGAATGGCTGAGTTATGACGTCTATATTACATTTTACGGCGGCCTATTGTCACTGCCAAGCCTGGTTTTATTCGGCGGCGGCGGGGCTGTTTTGTTTCCCCTGGCCTGGCCAGTTCAAGTTAAGCGATTAGTCCTCTCTGTTTATGGGATTGGACTAACAATGGCAACCTTTGGCGTGGCGTTTGGCTACCCTTTGTCTATCCATTTGGAGGGGTACCCCGGCAGCTTTTGTTATATCATGCCGTCCCTGCTGGGTCTTTGGATCTATGAGTGGCCGGGAAGGGTGAAGTAAGGAGGAGAACAAATTTATGGCGCCATGTATTTTTTGTCTATTTTGATCCTCTATGGCAATCGGCTTTCCCCCTAAACACACCCAGGCTATCTCCCTCGATGGCCTCACCCCGGCGCAATTTCTGGCTATCAGCGTAGCAACGGTGCAGGACTTGGGCTGGAGCATTAGCTATGTCAGCGATGCGGGTCTGATCGCATTTACAGCGAAGAAACTCTTCAAACCAACGCAAAAACTCACTATCCGAATAACGGACGAGCAAGTGGATCTCAGGAGCGAATCCATTGGCTCTGAGCTTTTCGATATGGGCCGAAACAAAATGAATCTCGACCAGTTCACCGATCTCCTGGCTGAAAAGCGAACTAACAGTTCCCCCGAACAATTGGAACAGGCATATGAGGAGCTTAAACCTGGTCTGGTTGCGTCAGACGACGACGATCTGGCGAAGCCTCCCGCCACAGCGAGAGAAAATTGGGCCAGTTTCTTTTTACTATTCATCCCCCGGCAGGGTTACTTCATTACGCCAATATTGGTGGATCTCAATATTGCGATCTTCATCCTGATGGTCATCTCCGGCGCCAATTTCTTTATGCCTGGTGTGCAAAGCCTCATCTATTGGGGGGCCAACGTCCGCATGCTCACATTGGATGGACAGTGGTGGCGTATCGTTACCTGCTGTTTCATTCATATCGGCATCTTCCATCTTTTGCTTAATATGTACGCCTTGCTATACATCGGGCTCTTGCTCGAACCGCAATTGGGAAGGCGACGGTTTGCGGCGGCCTACCTGTTGACGGGCATAACGGCTAGTCTGGCCAGTCTGTACTGGCATACTAACTCCGCAAGTGCGGGCGCCTCGGGTGCGATCTTCGGCATGTACGGTGTCTTCCTCGCCCTGCTGACGACCAACCTCATCGAAAAGACCCGAAGGGCAGCTTTACTGACCAGCATCGGCATCTTTGTCGGTTATAATCTGCTGTTTGGCGCCAGCGGCGTTGTCGACAATGCGGCACACATCGGGGGGCTGATCGGTGGTATTGTGATCGGGTATCTCTATTATCCGGGATTAGTAAAGCCCGGGAAGCCGGGCCTGCTCTATTCAGCCATTGCTGTGGCTGCCTTGTTGGTCATGACAACCACTTTTCTCGCCTTTGCGAAGATCCCCAATGAATATGGGCTATATCAGAAGAAGATGGTTTCTTTCGACCACTATGAAAAAAGAGCCCTTGGCGTTTTCAAAAAATTGAACAGCGATACGCCCAAGGAAGTCTGGCGGCACGCCATCCAGGATAGCGGGATTTACTATTGGAATCAGTGCATCCGGGTCCTCGACGAAGCCAACGAACTAAATGTGTCGAGCAACGTCAAACAGCGATCGGATGCCCTGATACAATATTGCCACCTTAGGATTCAGAGCTATAGCTATTTCTACAAGAAGATCGAAGGTACCGTCGGCCCCGGCGAGGATTCCACGGCCATCTACAATACGCAAATTTCGGAAGTGTTGCAAGAGCTTAAAAATGACAAATAAGCTTTAATCCCTATCTTCATAAGCACACAACAACGCCTATGCACCAGCTCTCCAAAGTCATGCTAGCCGCCTGCCTTGTGCTCAATGGAAAAATCGCGGCAGACGGGCAAAAAGCAGCCGTGCCACCCATTGACCGGTATGCGCTCGTGACCCGGCATAATCTACACCTCACAAATCGGGATGTCAAAGGACCCACCCAGGTCGGCAACGGTCATTTTGCCTTCGGCTTTGATATCACGGGTTTGCAGACCTTCAACCCCGATGCCAATACGCTATCCGAATGGGGTTGGCACCGCTTTCCCCTCCCGCCCGGTAGCGATCCCTACCGCTACAAAGGCATGGAATGGAACACGCAGGGCAGGTGGGTTCGCTACGATGTTAATAATAAACAGGACAGCGCCCTCTACCATTGGATGTGCGCTAATCCGCAGCGCCTGAATCTGGGACGACTCAAATTCGTACTGAAGGGAAAGGATGGCCGGCTCCTGACACTAAAGGACCTTGAAAACCCTGTGCAGGACCTGAACCTCTGGACCGGCGTCGCCGTCAGCAGTTTCTATATCGATAACAAAAAGGTTGTCGTCACCACCGTAGGCGATCCCGACAATGACGCCATCGCGGTGAGGGTCGATGCGCCGCAGCTGAACGATGGCCAGGTCCTGCTGGAGCTGGACTTCCCTTATGCCACGATCGAGCAATTCGGCGACGGTGCCGACTGGAACAGTCCGGACAAGCATACGACCGTCGCGACTATCGGGAAGGACAGCGCACGCTTTCACCGGACCCTGGATTCTACCCGGTTCGATGTGCAGCTGCAATGGAAGGGTGGGGGCCAGCTGGAGACAGCCAGCCCACACAGCTATCTGTTGAAACCCACGGGCCGCCGGTCCATAGAAGTGACGCTTGGTTTCAAGCACGGGGCTGATGCCACGCCCCTTCAATCCTTTGCGACCATCGGGCAATCGAGTATAAAGCATTGGGCCCATTTCTGGAATACAGGCGGCGCGATCGATCTTTCCGCGAGCAAGGACCCGCGATGGAAGGAGCTGGAGCGGCGGATCGTCCTATCCGAGTACCTGATGGCCGTGAATGAGTCGGGACAGTTGCCGCCGCAGGAAAGCGGGCTGGTGAACAACGGCTGGTTCGGGAAATACCATTTCGAGATGCTCTGGTGGCATGCGGCCCATTACGGCCTTTGGGGCCGGGCCTCCACCATGGAGCAGCTTACCCGGATCTACCGCGATGAGCTGCCCTTCTATATGTCAAAAGCGAAGGAACAGGGCTATCAGGGTGTACGATGGCCAAAGACCCTGGGTGACCATGAACGTTGGGAGTGGCCCAACGAGATCAATCCGCTGCTCATCTGGCAGCAACCGCATCCCATCTTTTTTGCGGAACTGGACTATCGGAACACTCCCACGCAAGCTACCATCGACCGTTGGAAGGATGTCGTGCTGCAGACCGCCGATTTTCTCGCCTCCTATCCGTTCTATAAAGACCGGGAGCAGCGTTATATCCTGGGGTACCCCTTGCAGGTTGTATCTGAGAACGCGGATCCTCATACGACTATCAATCCCACCTTCGAGCTCAGCTACTGGCGAACGGGTCTGCGGCTTGCCCAGGTCTGGCGGAAGCGGCTTGGACTGCCGGCCAGCGAAAAGTACGATCAGGTGCTGGCTAAGCTGTCCCTCCTACCCGAGCAAAACGGGACCTATACATCCTGGGAAAACATCTACCACATGTGGTCGGTCTATAACTTCGAGCATCCCGCCCTCATCGGCGCTTATGGCATGCTACCCGGCGATGGCGTCGATGTGCCCACCATGGACAGCACACTGAACATGGTGCAGCGCACCTGGCATTTCGAACGCACCTGGGGTTGGGACTTTCCTATGCTGGCGATGTCGGCTGCGCGCCTGGGTCACCCGGATAGAGCCATCGACTTTCTGCTCAACTATCCCAGCTTCACGTGGGACGAGCACGGGCTTTCGGGCGGCGGTTTTGCGCCCTATCCGTATTTTCCTGCCAATGGCGGGCTGCTCTATGCGGTAGCCATGATGGCGGCGG
>JAMFRX010000289.1 GCA_026224995.1 Puia dinghuensis | reverse complement strand
CTGGTAAGATGATCGAATTCTATGGATATATCACAAAGCGTGTAGTGCTCAACGGCGGCCGGATCGAGGTTCATGCCAATATGACCCAGCTGGTTCAGCAAACCATCAGTAAATATTCCCAAAAGGACATCGAGGCGATCGCGCTTCAGCAGAAAAAGGCTTCTCTGGGTTACAGCGATGTAGACAGCTTCATAAAAGACCACATTGTCAGCGAAACGACGGTAAGGATCACCATCCTTATCGGTAAGACCGCCATCATAGACAGCGATATAAAACACGCGCTGGAAGAGGCCATTGGGTTTTACGATATCCATTTCGAAAGGATAAACCTGCACGCGGAGACCGAAATAATCCAAACCCTGCGCCGGTACAACGACCCCGCCGCTACCGATCTCCTCGTACTCTCCCGCGGTGGCGGCGATAACCTCGAGGTCTTCGACAGCCCGGCGATAGCGGCCTACTGTCTCGAGCTTAGGCCTTTATTCCTGACGGCCATCGGTCATAAGGAAGATACCCCCCTCGTCCAGAAAATGGCGGACAAGGCGTTTATCACCCCTACCGCGCTCGGTCAGTATCTCCACCGGATCTATAACGATACCGTGGCCGAGCTCCAAAACTCAAAGGCCCGGCTCGTGGAAACGATCACGGTCCAGCTAAGCGCCAATTATGACAAGCAGGTAAGGAACCTCGAGGAGAAGATCCGCAGCCTGGAAGAGCTCAACGGCAAAATGTCCGGCGTGCAGGAACAGCAGGTGCAGTTCCTGCAGGGACAGCTGGCAACCATCCGCGCTCAGCAGCAGGACAAAGAATCCCTCCTCCATAAGCTGCAGGAGCTGGCGGCGGAATACCGTGCCCAGGCCGAACAGCTAAAAGCCAAAGCCCTCTCCCGCCGACCGGCCTATTGGCTGGCCTTCGTAGCGGTAGCCATCCTATGTATGCTGCTTGGCCGGTCCTGCGGCCGGGGATAACACTCCCTGAATATTTTTTAATTGCCGGATATGCCGCTGGGTATGGAAGATGTAGAAGACGATCCATTCCAGCCGGGTAAGATAGCCCAATGTCGGGAATTCGGCGTCCAGACAGGTGACGGAAAGATCCAGCAGGTTAACAGCCTGCCCCAGCTTGGTCCAGACGGTCTTTAGCTTATCGGTCATTTCGGCTTTATGATAAATGGCGGTGGCGGGGATAATAAAATTCGGCGACTGCAGCTTTATGGTATAGTCAAGGAAGATGGCCCCGATTGCGGCGACCCTTTCATCCGGCGACCGCGATGTCGGCTCCGTTCGGCCGGCAATGGCCTCCGCCACTCCTGCCGACAACAGCAGGTGCTGCGCTACTTGCCCACCCGTCCAGCCCCCCTGTTGCGGCACGGTATTGAACTCCTTTTCACCAAAGCCTTCCAAAGCCCAGATCAGGGCCGAACAGGTTTCCTTGATCTGTGAGGCAATTTCATTTTTTTCCATAGATGCATATTTTCATGGATAAAGGTTGAACAAATTTCTGTCCTTGTGCGGGGGAGTTCCCGACAATTGAATAGGGGGATCGCGTCAGTAGCTCAATGTAATCCCCGCCCCAAACCCCATATCGCTGTCATAATGCGTCGAAAGCCCAAAGTATTTTGTCACGATATACCGCAGGCCCGCCATATATTCCTTATCCGTATTAACCATAAAGCTAAACCGAAGCCTGCTCGTGACGGACACCTCCTCCCGGCCAAGCTGCAACCGCAGATTACCTTTGGTATCTATCCGCCAGTCGGCTACAAGCAGGAGCGGCAGCGTGTACTGCACCCCTGCACAAAAGACATTGCGGTGATCCTTGGAATCCATCTGGCCGAAGAGATTTTCTTCTTTTTCGCCGGTCCGGCGATACCGGAAGTCCCAGCCCACATAAGGCAGCCAGTATTGCATTTTCCCCAGGTAGCGCCCAAAATGACTCTCGCTCTCATAGCCCTTTCGGGCGTCTGTGCCAATCCGCCACTCCGTCTGAAAGCGGTATCGGGTATCAGCCAGCATGGCCTCGCCGTCGCTGCCATTGCTTTCGAGCCCCAGGCGGGCCATCGGACGGACTTCGCGGTCGTCAGCATATATTTTCTTCAGCGCCGCGGCAGGGTCGGGCAGACCCGGATTGGCCGGAGAGCCGGCATAATGGAAGATCCGGCCCATCCCGCTCATCATATGATACAGGATATGACAGTGGAAGAACCAGTCCCCGCTTTCCGTGGCGGCAAACTCCAGCGTGTCGGTCTCCATGGGTAGTATATCCACGACTTCTTTTAGCGGGGCATAGTCGCCTTGCCCGTTCAGCAGCCTGAAGAAATGCCCATGCAAGTGCATGGGATGGCGCATCATCGTACCGTTGTAGAGGATGATGCGAATGTTCTCGCCATGGTGGATCAGGATCTCATCCGTTTCACTGACGGCCTTGTTGTCGATGGTCCACACATAGCGATTCATATTACCCGTGAGGTTGAAGCGCAATATCCGGGTAGGCGCGTCGGGCAGGGTCGTTCGCTCCGGCGAACGCAGCATGCCGTAGTTTAACGTCGTCCCGGCCGTCTCCTGGTACATCACGCTGTTCATGTCCATGGTCTGATTGGTCATATGCATCTCCATGGGCTTCATATCGCCATTCCCCTTCATCATCTCGTTCATCGTCTGCATGCCCTCAAAATAACGCAGCGCGGGCAGGGTAGGGGATGCCTTTTTTGCTCCCTGTCCAAGCCATAGGGTCGTCGATCCGCTCCTGTCCTCGGCAGTAGCCCGGAAGGCATAGCTTCCGCTGTCCGGGATGGTGACGACGACATCATAGGTCTCGGAAACTCCTACAATAAGCCGGTCGACATCTATGGGAACTACGTCTTTCCCATCACTGGCGACGATGGTGATCTTGCCGCCGGCATAGTCCAGCCAGAAATAGGTAGAAGAGCCTCCGTTTATCACCCGCAGCCGGACCTTTTCGCCGGGCCTGTAGGCAGTTCGCTGCTGCTCAGGCTGCCCATTTACGAGGAAGCGGTTATAGTAGACATCGCTCACATCCATGGGGAACATGCGCTTCCATTCATTCACGAGCTTGGTATGTAGCCGACCGGCCTTTATCGCCGCTGCATAGTCCTGGGCGCTGCCCTTCCGGATGGCGTACCAGTCCGTGGCATAGTGCAGGCTGCGTTGTACTTCGTACGGCTTCTCGTCGGTCCAGTCACTCAGCAGGACGACCTCTTCTGGCATTCTCCCCGCCGGCCCATCCGCCGGCCCCTTATGGATGATCAAAGCCCCATACAGGCCGATCTGTTCCTGCAGCATCGTATGACTATGATACCAATATGTTCCGTTCTGTACAAGGGGGAATTTCGCCACATAGGTCTCCATCGGCCGGATGGGCGGCGCGGTGAGATAGGATACCCCATCGTATCGGTTGGGTACGATGAGCCCATGCCAGTGAACGCTGGTCTCCATCATCATCTGGTTATGGATATATACTTCCGCAGTGTCCCCTTCCGTGAATTCGAGGGTAGGCCCCGGCAGTGAACCATTCACTGCGATGGCATGCCTTCGTCTGCCGGTGTAGTCGACCACCGTGTCGGTGATGTACAGGTGGTAGATGACGGTGCGCTTTCCGTTGGCTTCCCTTATGCTGCGGAAGGGTTCTCGTGCCGGCATGGACATGCGATGCTGGGCTCGCACCGGCGCGACCAGGCTGGTCCAGAGGACCAGCAGACCGATACAGTATGCTTTCATGCTTCCGGCGGATTAAGGTTTCAGCGTGGCGGAGATCTTACCGCAGGTAGGCATGGAGCTGCCGAAATATGGATTCTTGATGGCGGCGTCGCTGCTGAGCCAATAGGCCTTTTTCATGGGGCAGTAATCTTCATAGATCGGCTGCTGCGACAGATGCGCCTGCTTGGCAAGACTCGCCATATTGGCGCTAAGGCTCGTAAAGTGCTCCCGTTGGTGATGAATGTCGGTGGATTCCGAAATATGCCGGCTGTCGAACGCCAATTTGTCCTTCAGGGACATAAAGGCCATATGATCCTTTGCCGGGATCGCGGACATATCTATCGTGTTGATAGCTTTTAGCAGCTCGCCGCTGGCCGCTGCCGACGCTTTCGCATCGCTGTTGACAAGGGCGTCTTTAAGATTATAATAGCTGGTAAGAATGGAGCCTAGAACAGGCTGTTGTGCGTAGGCATGTACGTTGGTGGTTGCGAACAACGCAACCAGCGCAATAAATTGTTTCATGTTTGATGGATTGAATTATTAAAGAAGAAAACCCGGGGATCAATCCGCCTCAAATCAGGAAACACTGATAGAGCGATAAGCGATCAGGTGGAGAATGTTTATACGACCAGATATCCGGCAACCACGGCCGTTCAATCCGAAATACCGGCGTTGAAAGCGCCAAACCGGCATCGCCAAGGATCACCTCAGGGGAAGCGCCCGCATGGACACTCGCAGCAGCCTGCTTCTCCAGCAGATTGAATTTCACGGCCTGCATCCCCTGACAGCCATGATCATTCGGCGCTTGTTCCTTCTTTTTCTCACAGCAGGACCGTTCGCGGCAGGAAGGGGCTGCCGTGGCGCAATGACAGAAAACGGTAAAGCTGGCGGTGAAAGCCACCAGCAGCAATAACGCCTTCCATTGTATGGTGCTTATCCTTGCCATTCTTAGACAAAAATAGGAAGGATTTCGCTATTCAGGGGGTAAATTTCTGGTATAGGGTGGGGGGGTTAGGGGGTTTTAAGCTGATTGAAAGAGGCCGTATCGCGGTAGAAGATACCGGTGGGCGAGGTGGCGAAGACATACCTGCCGCATCGGGTCAGCGAGGTGATAAGATTATACTGAAGCCCATCATTGATGAGTTCGCTGAAGCTGAAATTGTTGCCGCTGATCACGACCTTCCACAGTTGGCTGTCCAGGTCTGTCGCAGTAGCATAGAGTCCATCGCCCACATTCCGGTAGGTAAGCTGGCCCACCGAAGTCTGGGAGTAATCATTCACCAGGGACCAGGTCTCACCCTCGTCCGTAGAAGCGACGATAACCCCGCCGGAATTGATGTAAAGCGTATTGCCATAGGTGAACATATTGGCAATGCCATAATTTCGGGAATAGGCGACGGGGAAATACCCGAAGGCCTTGCTATTGCCGGCTGTGTCTAGCCGAAAGAACTGCCCGCCGTATTGGACAAAGAATTTGTCATAGTAGATCGCGCAAAAATAGTCGCTGGCAGTAACGCCAATAGTGCCCGGCGCCGCATCGAGGATCACCTGTTTGATATGTGGCGTATCGCCGAAACCATTGGGACCCAGCACCTGTGCAGAGTCGAAGCTTATCAGATCGAATCGCACCTGCTGATTGGTGTTGCCGACCGCCTCCACAGGCGTGATCACATACCTGTCCCGGATCACAGGGTAAGGCGCCGCCGGACTGGCGAATGTAGGATAGACAGCCTGCTGTACGAATTCGTTATAAGCGCCGGGAGTGAAAACCGGAGTATAGATCAGCGTGGAATATTGACTGTAGACCGGATCGCTTTTGACGTAAAGGCCCGTAGACGTCGCATAGCTGCATAACGAAGCGTCCATATAAGGCGCTCCCGCTGTCGGCGAAAAGAAACCAACTGTCAGCGATTGACCCCAGATTGGAATAAAGCCTGGTTGATTCACCGGTATCCTGAAATAAGCCTGGCTGCCGCCAATGGCAAGTATGGTATCGCCGATATTGGCGCTCGAGAGGGCAGGCATGCCTTCACTGTTGAAGACGGTGAATTGTTGCCAGGCAGGCTTCACTGTGTCCGTCACGATCCGGGTCACGGTCTTCTTACAGGAGGTTGGAAAAAAAAGGATCAGGGTCCCCGTTAAAAGGGACAAGACGGCGAATAGTATGTTTTTCATGTCGGCTAAGGTTACACCGCCAAGATACAATGAACAAAGGAAAATTCGCCGGACCTAAATGCTATTCAATTGTTATCCTTGGTCAAGGATTCCATCCAGCACATTTTTCAATTGATCCGCCCTTGTGACCCCGCTCTGCCGCCACTTGATCTGCCCGTCCCGGAAGACTATAAGTGTAGGAACGCTCTGAATACCATATGCCGAAGCGACGGCTGGATTACGGTCGATGTCCATTTTTAAGATAGTGACTTTTTCGCCCATTTTGTCTTTCACTTCTTTCAATATAGGGGGCATCATTTTGCAGGGACCGCACCATTCCGCGGAGAAATCCACCAGCACAGGCTTATTGCCTTTGATGAGCTCACCAAAGGACTGCTTTTCAGTTGTTGCCATAAACGCTCGATTTGCTGTAAAGTTACGGATTTTTAAGGCCACCCCTGTATCGCTCGTACACCAGGCAATGCCCGGCAACCAGCGCCAGATCCGCGTCGATGACCTCGATGGTCGTATACCCCAGATACTCGAGGGCCGCTTGGTACGAAGACCGCAAGAATGGCCCGACAATGAGCGTAACTTTAGGGGAATCAAGCATTTTGAGCTCTTCGCCAACCAGCAGCCCGCTCAAATAATGATAATTGTCCTTTAGAGAAAAGACCTTGAACAGCTGATTGGTCCGGACAGAAAAGGCGCCATGAAGAAGCCCGGAAGCGCCCGCCGCATCTATACCTGCATAGAAAGCGCTGCTAACCCCCTCGGCAGCCGTCGCGTCGACCGAAGCAGCTAGAATGCTATGCCGCGCCAGCAGCCCAAAGATCTCTCCGGTCATATAGGTCTTGAATGCAACCGCTTTCCCACTTTCTACTACAATATGTTTGGAATGCGTGCCCGGAAAAATAAAGAGCCCCTCCCTGTCGACGAAAGCCGCGCGGCTCGCCGGCCCACAACCGACAAGCTGTGTCTCTTCTCCCCGCATCACGTCATCAGCCGATCGCAGACCCGGTACCAGCAGCACCGTATGGGGAAAATCCGCCGTAGCAGCTAGCACCGTTGGTGTGAGGTCTTCACCCGACAGGCTAAATGGCAATGGAAGATAAGGCAGCTCCAGCATGCCGATGCTGGCGGAAGCCATGCCCGATAGGACCACCGGAGCTCCCCGCAGGTCGAGATCATGCTGTCGTTGCAGGTCGTCGATGGCGATCTGCAGGATGGCGCGATAGAAGTCTGCCCGATGTTCTTCGGGCAGGTTGCTGCGTTTCCAGTTGGTAAAGGTTGCGGCGATGCCCGACCCGGTCTCCAGCGACGCTATGATCCTGCCCGAGCGCGGCTCTATCGCCTTCAGGCGAAAAGAAGAAGTGCCCCAATCGCAGCTGAGGATCATATAGCAGGTTTTAATGCATCGGCATAAGCCGTAGCGGTGACGGTCAGGCGCTGCAAATATTCAGGTGTCAGCGAAGGCACTGGCTTGACCAGTGCGCTGCCGATCCCGAAAGCCACGGCGCCTGCCTGGTGGAAATCCCTGATATTATCGAGGTTGACGCCACCCGTGGGCATCAGCGGGATCTGTGGCAGGGGGCCGCGAAGGTCGCGGAAATAGGCCGGCCCAACGGAGGCAGGGAAGACTTTTACGATGCTGGCGCCATTACGCCAGGCAGTCAGGATCTCGGTGGCGGTAAAGGCGCCAGGGACGCTCACGGCGCCCAGATCACGGGTCCGCCGGATGATCCCGATGTCAAGGGAGGGAGAA
Source organism: Puia dinghuensis (assembly GCA_026224995.1). Classification (GTDB taxonomy): domain Bacteria; phylum Bacteroidota; class Bacteroidia; order Chitinophagales; family Chitinophagaceae; genus Puia; species Puia dinghuensis_A. The sequence continues at coordinate 426 of JAMFRX010000289.1, read as the reverse complement.
AGGATGAACCGGGCTCCGGCGGCGATGGCAGCCGTTGCTTCGGCCGCATCCAGCACCGTACCGGCCCCGACAAAGAGGCGATCACCCATTGACGCCGCTACCTGCTCGATGGCCTCCAGCGCCCCGGGTGAGTTGAGGGTGATCTCCAGCAGCCGGATGCCGCCTTCGTATAAGGCCGTGGCAATGGGCAGGATGTGTTCGGTATCACATCCTCGCAGAATGGCCACAATACGGTGCTCCAGGATGCCCTGCAGTGTAGCCGTAGGACCGACGGGAATGGTCATTTTTTCAAATAGGTTTTGCTAAGCCCGTCAAATATACCAATCATCGCATTCGTACGGCCGTCCTTCTCAAAAAACTTTTCCCAGGTGCTTAGCGGCTCCCAGATACAGGTTCCCTTGCCCCGGCCGCCGGGAACAGTAAAGG
>JAMFRX010000040.1 GCA_026224995.1 Puia dinghuensis | reverse complement strand
TCTCCTCCGCCTCCGGCCTGATCATCGGTATCATCGGCTACCTCGCCTATCGCTACCTCAATTCACAGATCGATAAGGCTACCCACCGCATGGAAGCCGCCAGCGCCGATTTCATCGATATCCTCCAGGAACCTACTAGATAATACAATTAATGAATCTATCAAGACGACATAAGGAAGATGCTGAGGTCCACACAGGCCCGTTGAATGATATTCTATTCATCCTGTTGCTGTTCTTCCTCATCGTCTCCACCCTGGCCAACCCCAACGTGGTCAAGCTCTCACAGCCAAAATCCAAAAGCGACACCAAGGCCAAGCAGACGGTCGTAGTCTCCATAGACGCCAATAAGCAATTCTACGTTGGCACGATCAAAGTCACCGTGGAAGAGCTAAAAGCCCACCTCCAGCCCTTCCTGGCAAAAGAGACTGACCAGCCTTCCATCGTTATAAATGCGGATAAATCTGTTCCCATCGACGACGTCGTCGCCGTCATGCGCGTGGCCCGCGAGCTGGGCGCCCGTACAGTACTGGCCGTTGATAAGTCCGGCGTTAAATAGTCGCTCACCCGGCGCTACAGTGCGAAATGTACCCTCGCCGCAAATAGATTCACCGGCCCGCGGTCCTTATTGTAACCAGGGTGTTCCACGAACTGATAGTCCAGCGTCCCCCACACATTGCTGAAGATCTTACACTCATAAAAGACCTCGGCGATATCTTCCCGCCCATAATGCGGCAGCTGCCCGTCGCCGAGCATAAACCCGTAGCCGCCAATCGCCAGAAAATCCCGGTGATCCTTGGAGATGCCGTTGCTCAGCAGCGCCACGCTAAAGTTGTCGGCCTTCCGCTTCCACGAATCCCCGTTTATCCGTATCCCGCCGCTCACCGTATTGTCGATCTCCGCAAAGGCCCAGGAAGCCGTCTTGCCGTTGTTCCAGCCCGCACGGAAGAAAGCGTTTATCATGCTCGTCAGCTCCTGCTCGGCATTCAGGCCTAGCCCTGGTTTCTTGCCGCCATACTTCGTGCCAAACACGACATCCAGCGAGGTGTCCGTCCCGTCTTTATAGTTGTTGATGACATCCCGGTATTTCGGCGCCTTATTGACATTGTAATACCCCAGTAAGCGAATGGCCCCTTTATGGCCATGCAGGGCATAGCGCTTCTCAAATTCGACGTTCTCGCTATTGGTCTTGGAATAATTCCAGTTCATATCGGGCCCATTGGCATAAATAGGTTCCAGCGCCGTTCCCGCCCTCAAGGTCCAGCCCGGTTTCACCAGCTCGGCTACGAACCCAAAAGTATAGCCGCGGGTGTTGGCGGCATAGTCATAGGCGCCATTGTTCATAAGCGCCCAGTTCATGAAATCTTCCCGCGGGTCATGGCTCACATTGCTGTTGTCGAAAAAATCGCCCATGGAGAACTTGCCTATGTTCAGGGTCAGCCGGGACGTCGAAACCCGCTCCGAAACATGGGTCTCATCTCCTTCAACCACTTCATAATGGTCCTTGTCCAGCGAGATCTGCTGCCGCAGGAAGAGGCGCGCCGTATACACAGTCGGCTGGGGATTGCCTATCCGGAAGGTCTCCCCATTGGGAAAGCCGGCGATGCCCAGGGTGCTGCTGACCCCGCGGCCACCCGCCATCTCCGGGTCCCAGTAGGCCGAAGCCCCCTTCCACAAGGAATGCCCCAGGTAAAGGGTAGAGGTAATGGAAAAAGCCGTCTGCCCCTTAGGCACGACACTGTTCTGTCCAGTATAGGGCGCCTTAAAGCTCGGATACCCCTGGTCGATCGCGGTCGCCTGCAAATGAAAGTTCCAGGATGAATCCTTGAGCAAGGCATCACCGGATTGGGCCACCACAGCGGTAGAAAACAGGGATAACAAGGTACTGAACAGCGAGCGTTGGGTCCTAAAGCGCATCAGATAGTTACATTTTGCCGCAAAATAGCCCAGCGGGTTAATAAGGTGAAATATTTTACTGTTACCATGTTGCTTTTATCATCCGGTCCTTGCCCTGCAGGTCTTTCCGCAGGTCCACATTCCGCGCGCCCAGTCCCGATAGTAGCTCCCGGACCCCTTCCCCCAGATCCTCATGTATTTCCGCGAACAAGGCCCCTCCCGTCTCCAGCCGCTGACGGGCAAACTTTCCTAGTGCCCGGTAAAATACAAGGGGGTCCGCGTCGGGCACAAACAGGGCTAAAGCGGGCTCTGCGTCCACCACATGGGCCGCCATGGTCACCCGCTCTCTCAGCGGTATATAGGGCGGATTGCTCACCAGCCAGCGCAGGGACGGCAGCTCCGTCCACTGCCCGGGATCCAGGAAGTCCATCAGGTGAAACCCAACGTTGGCCCCCAGCTCTTCTGCATTCCTCCTGGCGACCGCTAAGGCCCCCTCGCTTACGTCACAGGCCTGTATCTCAACCCCGATCAATCTTTTACTCAACGTTATACCTATACACCCGCTGCCCGTTCCCACATCCAGCAAGGCCGGCCTGGATGCCCCCGGCCCATCCCTCCCAACCTCCTCAGCCACCCATTCCACCAGCTCTTC
>JAMFRX010000288.1 GCA_026224995.1 Puia dinghuensis | reverse complement strand
GACACCCGCCGCTATTCCAAACGCCAATTCACTTGGGCGCGCCACCAGATGCCGGAATTCGCCTGGGTCGCGCCTACCCAAGCGATCGAGGCGGGCGCCCGCGCTCTGGACGGCTTCCGTTGATCGCCGCCTTCCGCTAAATCTCCCGCCCATGCCGAAGAAGAAATCACCGCTCATTTGAGCATCGAGGAACTTTGATGGGATTGGTTCATAGACTCATTTCCACCTGTCTGGGAATCGGCTATACTCCAAAAGGCGGCGGAACACTTGCCGCGATCGTTTGTTGTATAGCCTGGTATTTTGCCTGGAGGGGTGGAAATGACCATTTTTGGATGGAGGCGCTGGTGACCGTAGCCATAACGGCTATCGGGGTCTACAGCGCCGGGAAGATGGAGCCGTTTTGGGGTAAGGACAGCTACCGCATCGTGATAGACGAAGTGGCGGGAATGTGTCTTAGCCTTTGTTTCGTCCCTGTCCGTTGGCAATATATTCTTATCGGGCTACTGCTTTTTAGATTTTTTGACATTGCTAAGCCACTGTATATCCGCAGGATGGAGCATTTGGCCGGCGGTTGGGGGGTGATGATGGATGACGTGTTGGCCGGAGTGTATGCCAACCTTCTGCTGCAAATTGTCGTATTGATCAATCCATGGTAGTATGATCACCTTTTCAAAAGCCCAGCTGGCGGCAATCCTGGCAACCGGTGTCGATTTTGGGATCACCTTCCTGCTGCTTCGGTTTGCCGGAGCGCCGATAGTAGCCTGTGGGGCGACAGGGACGATCTGTGGCGGCGTCACCCATTTCCTGATCAGCCGTACCTGGGTGTTCAACGCGCAGGAGGGAAAATGGGCCGCGCAGCTTAACCGGTATGTGCTGGTCTGGATCGGCAACCTCCTGCTCAACGTATCCGGCCTCTGGCTATTGACACATTACACGGGACTTAAAGATATGCTTGCCAAGGTGATAACAGCTGTAACGGTAGCAGTATGCTACAACTACGTGCTGCAGAAAAGATTTGTATTTAAACACCATCGATGATAAAGACTGGAACTAGAACTAAAGCTTGGATCACAATTTTACTGCTCATGGCCGTCGGCTGGAATGCCAGTGCACAGGATGTCACTCTGCGTGGCTCTGTACGGGATTCCGCTACCAAGGCACCGCTAACCAATGCCAGCATCTCCATCAAGGGCTTGCGTGGCGGCGCCCGTAGCAATGGCGAAGGCCGTTTTCGCATTCCTACCACCCAACATGCGGCCGTCGTGACCGTCACCAGCGTTGGCTATAACTCCGTGACCCTGCACCTGGACTCTGTCCCGGACCACGAAGTGCTTTTTACCCTTTCCCGTTCCGCGCAGCAGCTCCAAAGCGCCCTGGTCAAGAACAAGAAACAGCGCTATCGCAACAAGGGCAATCCTGCCGTAGAGCTCATCCGTCAGGTGATCGACCACAAGGATCGGAACCGCATGGAATCCTATTCCTTCGCAACCTACCAGAAATATGAGAAACTTGTAGTCTCGGTAGACAAGGTTAACGACAAGATAACGAAGAACAAGATCCTGAAGCCCTATCACTTCCTCGTAGAGAACAGCGATACCACCAAGCTGGAAGGCCGCCGGCTCTCGCCGGTATACCTGGAAGAGACCTATTCCCAGAATTATTACCGCAAGAGCCCGGAGAAGACCAAGTCGGTGATCACCGGCAAGCGGAAAGTGGACTATGGGGAATTTATCGACATGCAGGGGGTCAGCATGTACCTGAACCGCCTTTATCAGGATTTCAACGTGTATGACAACAACATCTCTGTATTCACGAACCTCTTTTTGAGCCCTATTGCAGAAACAGCGCCTACGTTTTACATGTATTTCATCGACGACACGGTGACGGTCGACAGCCAGAAGCTCATCCGGCTTTCTTTCCGGCCGCGCAATCCCAATGACCTCCTGTTCCGGGGGACCATGTGGATCACCCTGGACGGCAACTATGCCATCCAGAAGCTGCGGCTCCTGGTGAGCAAGAGCATCAACTTCAACTTCGTCCGCGAGATGAACATCGACCAGGATTTTACCCGGCAGGAGGACGGCCGTTACCTTCTGACGAAAAGCGATGTGCTGGGGGATTTCGGGATCACCAAAACCGGGACGGGGCTCTTTGGCGAGCGATCGGTGAGCTATGTCAATTTTACTACCAATAAACCGATACCGGATAGCCTGTTCAAGGGACCGCCTACCGAAT
>JAMFRX010000287.1 GCA_026224995.1 Puia dinghuensis | reverse complement strand
TGTTCTTGGTGCCTGGATAGGCGAAGGCCCACTTCACCTTCAGGCGCGGGATATCGGCGGCCGCGAAGCCGGGTTTGGGCTGATAGCGGCTGTTGGCGAGGTCGCGGCCCCAGCCGTTCCATTGCGGCCCGCCGGGCTGCAGCGGACCAATCCGCTGGAGGCGATCGCCAAGTTCCAGTTCCGCGAACAGACGACGAGGTTGATCGGCAACGCCACCCTGAATATCACCCCGACGAAGAACCTCTCTATCGTGTATACCCTGGGGTATGACAATGCCACGGAGCTGGGCACGGCCTATATTCCGATCGGCAATACCACGCCGACCTATAACACGGGTTTTGCCCAGCGCGGCGACAATCTCACGCTGTTGGTCAACAACGATCTGAACATCGCCTACAAGGCGCATCTCACTCCCTGGATGGAATCGACGACGTCGATAGGCGCAACGGCACAGACGGCGCGGACCAATGCGGATGTGGTGACCAGCACCCAGCTGAGCCCGGTGAGCCAGGTCTCATCGAGCGGCGCTTCCATCACCACCTCCGAGACGCGGAATACCTTGAACATCCTGGGCTTTTATGCGCAGGAGACCTTTGGGTTCTGGGAGAAGCTCTACCTGACGGGCGCGATCCGGAATGACGTGGCGTCCTCTTTCGGCATAAACGACCGGTGGCAAACCTATCCTAAATTCAGCGGCACCTATCTGCTGTCCGAAGAGGATTTCTGGAAGAATTCACGGTTGTCGACGATCATCCCCGATCTTAAGATCCGGGCTTCGTATGGGCAGAACGGTAACCTCACCGCTATCGGACCCTATGACCGGTTTACCAACTACACCTCTGTTAGCTTGCCGGGGCTGCCGGGGTTGGCTTCACCGAGTCAGCTCGGTAATTCCGATGTCAAGCCTGAGCGGCAGACGGAGAAAGAGATCGGTATGGATGCCGATTTCCTGAAGAACCGGCTGGGCTTTGAGTTCTCCTATTACGACAAATCCGTAAAAGATCTGCTGCTGCCGGTGACCCTGCGGCCTTCCACCGGGTATACCACGCAGTATCAGAACATCGGGAACATGACCAACAAGGGTGTTGAGCTCCTTGTCCGTGGCATCCCTGTGCAGACGACGAGTTTCAAATGGACGGTCACGGGGATCTATAATTCCTATCGCAACAAGGTGTTCAATATCCCCGGCGGGGTGGTGACGTTCCCCAATGGGTTTGGCGAAGTCGCGGCTGTCAACGGCTATCCGCTGGGCGCCTATTATACGCCCTATGCGGCCCGGAAGGCGGATGGCTCACTGTTGCTGACGCCAGCGGGCCTGCCGCAGGCGGCGAAGTCGGGGCTGGATCAGAATGGGCAGCCCACGGGTTCCCCGCTGACGAAAGTGGTGGGCACTCCCCAACCTAAGTGGAGCGGGTCCCTGACCAATGAATTCGAGATCGGCAAATCCTGGTCGATCCGGATGCAGTGGGATGGTTCATTTGGCGGCAAGATCTTCGATTTTACCCGGCGTGTGGGTGATCGCGATATCTATGGCGGCCTTGCGGGGTACATGCCCGAGCTAGAGGGTAAGGTTCCCAAGGGTTATTCCGCAGCGATCTACAGTCTCTTTGATTACTGGATAGACAATGGCACCTACGTCAAGCTACGCGAGCTTTCCGCGTCGTATAGCCTGCACCTGGGCATCCTGGGCAGCAAGCCGCTGAAGATCTCCGTATATGGCCGCAACCTGTTCTGCATCTCGAAATATCCGGGCTGGGATCCCGAGACCAATGCAGCCGGTCAAAGCACGGCGGTGCGTGGATTTGATTTTGTGGAGGTGCCAATCCCGAGAACCGTTGGCGTTGGTTTAAACTATACGTTCTAATCTCAAAATATCATTATTATGAAACTGAAAACATATTCCACCTATCTGTTGCTGGCGCTGCTGGTGTCGTCCTGTAAATTGGATGTGGTGAATCCCAATGCTGCTTCGGATCAGCAGGTCCTCAGCTCCAGTGCGGGGATCATCGCCCTGAGCATCGGTATCCGGCAAACCTATTCCACCACCGGGCTAAGCAATCTAATGGTCGACCCTTGTGTCACCGCAAGGGAGATCAAAGGCGTAGCCACTTTTACGAATGTGATAGAGCTCGAAGAAGGCGGCTCCAATCTGTCCACGCCAAATGCCAGCGTTTTAGCCTACTGGTCGTCGATGCAGGCCATCATGGGGATGTGCGAGAGCGTGATCAACAACGCGCCAAAGGCCCAGGGGCTGGATGCAGGGACGCTGGCCGGGGTGATGGGCCAGGCCTATCTCTTTAAGGCCATGAGTCTGGCGGGCCTGGGTATGGCCTGGCAGGAGGCCGATCTGTATACGAGCACGACGAGCCCGGTGCAATTTGTCACGCGGGCCGAGGTATTCGCCAAGGCCATTAGCTTGTTGGACAGCGGAGTGTCAGCCGTCACTGCCAATGCGCCGTCGGCGACCTTTATTTCGTCTGTCGCCGGGCCGGACTTCGACCTTGTCAATACCTTGTACGCCATGGAGGCGCGGATCAACCTGATAGCAGGGAATTATCCGATAGCGCTTGCCAATGCCAATTTGGTTAACCTGGCCAAGACCTCGAAGTTCGATTATTCCACGCTGAGCCCCAATCCGCTGTATACTGCGTATACGATCACCAAGTCGTATTTTCCGCGCATCCATTTTGGGCTGCCCGATAGCCTGGTTTATCCGGGCGACCAGCGTCTGAGCTTTTATTTTACGACGCCCAATCAAATCATCAACGGCGATACCGTTTGTGCCATGGCCGGGTTTGCATCGTCTCAGACGGGGAGCATCCCCGTGTATACTCCTGATGAAGTGCGGCTGATCCAGGCCGAGGCGATCCTGCGGACCAACGGAGACCTCAACCAGGCGCTCACGTTGATCAATGCTGTCAGGACACATACCAGCGGCGATCCCTTTGGCGTCAACGCCGGCCTGCCTGCCTATTCGGGGCCTGTAGACTATGCCGATCTGCTGGAAGAAGTATACAAGCAACGGTGTGCCGAGCTGTATCTCA
>JAMFRX010000286.1 GCA_026224995.1 Puia dinghuensis | reverse complement strand
CCCTCGCAAGCCGTATCGGCGATCTTAAAAAGAATGTACTGGTAAAGAAATATAACGACAGGATAGGCGAGATCGTGAGCGCCGAAGTCTATCAGGTATGGAAAAAGGAGATCCTCCTGCTCGATGAAGAAGGCAGCGAGCTGATCCTGCCCAAGTCGGAACAGATACCCCAGGATTACTTCAAGAAAGGCGAGAATATCCGGGCCGTAGTAAAAAAAGTAGAGCTCAAGAACAACTCTCCGGTAATCATCCTGTCCAGGACCAGCCCCCTGTTCCTGTCCAAGCTGCTGGAGATCGAGGTTCCCGAAATATTCGACGGACTCATCGTGATCAAGAAGATCGTCCGCGAACCGGGAGAACGCGCTAAGGTTGCCGTGGAATCTTATGACGACCGCATCGACCCGGTAGGGGCCTGCGTCGGTATGAAGGGAAGCCGCATCCACGGCATCGTGCGGGAGCTTAAGAACGAGAACATCGACGTCATCAACTGGACCGCCAATACTCAGCTCCTGATCCAACGCTCCCTGACACCGAGCAAGATCACTAACATGGAGCTCGACGGCGAAAAGTCCCACGCCAATGTCTATTTGAAGCCGGACCAGGTTTCCCTGGCCATCGGCCGAAAGGGTGTCAATATCAAATTGGCGCAGGAATTAACGGGATATACGATCGACGTGTTCCGCGATAACGAAGGTGAGCCCGAAGAATTCGATATCGACCTGGAAGAATTCAGCGACGAGATCGAAACCTGGGTGATCGACGAGCTCAAGCGCATCGGCTGCGATACAGCCCGTAGCGTGCTCGACCTCACCACCGAAGAGCTGGAAAGAAGGACCGATCTGGAAAAAGAAACCATCGATGAGGTCCGGCGAGTGCTGAAAGAAGAGTTTGAAAAAGGATAATAAACAAAATAGTTTTTTGCAGGTATGGCAGAAACAACCACATTACGCTTAATGGCTGCAGCCAAGGAATTCAACATCGGGAAAGATACCCTGGTGGATTTCCTGGTTAGCAAAGGATTCAGTAAAGACGATCTGAAGCCCACGTCCAAACTCAGTGAGGACATGTATCGCTCTTTACAATCGGAATTCCAGAGCGATAAGGTCGCTAAGAGCAAAAGCGACGCTATCGACCTGCCCAAGGGCAGCCTGGAGGCGAAAAAGAAGAAGGAAGAAGAGGCGCTGCAGCCACCACCGCAGGCGCCACAGCTTTTTAAGAAGGAGATCCCTGTCGTAAAAAAGCAGGTGAAAGAAGAAGCGCCCCCGCCGGTAGTCGAAGAGACACCGCCGCCGCCCCCGCCTGTGGTGGAAACACCCCGGGTAGAGCCCGAAGTGGTGAGGGTGGAAGCGCCTGAGCTGGAAGCCCCCAAGGTCATCAACAAGATCGACCTCTCCTCTATCGACTCCTCCACTCGACCTAAGAAGAGCCCTAAAAAAGAAGAGCCTGTAGTGGAAGCGCGACAGGAAGAAGCTCCGATCGAGCCGATACCACAGCCGGAGATCCCTGTCAGCGTTCCGGTGTCCAGGGAAGAGACTCCCGTTAAGGAAGATAACAGCGCGATCCTGAACGTTACGGCAGAGGAAAAAACCGAACCCGTCGGTATACCCGCCGGAGAAGAAGCTCCTGGTGTGGATCAGCAGGACGTTCCTCCCGTGATCGAGAATATAAGAGCCGAGAAGCTGGAAGGCCCTAAGATCCTCGGAAAGATCGACCTGCCGGTAAATAACGATACCCGCCCCAAGACACCTTCGGAAGAGAAGAGGAAGCGCAAGCGCATCCCCATCGAGAAGAAAGATCACGGTGGTGGCGGCCAGCAAGGCGGTGGAAGACCCGGCCAGAATAGCGGCGGCGGCCAGCACGGCGGCGGCCAGCAAGGCCCGGGCAATCCACGTCAGCCCGGTCATCAGCGCCCACCCCTCCAACGCAATACCGGCGGCGCCCGCGGTCCCGGCGGCGGTACAGGCCAGGGTCATGGCGGCGGTAACCGCCGGCCCGATCCTCGTCACACTCCTCGCGAGGCTAAAGAGATCGATAAAAAGGAAATTCAGGAAAAGATCAGGCAGACCCAGGCTAAGCTGGCAGGTTCCGGCGGCAGAGGGAAAAGCCTGAAAGCTAAATACCGCCGCGCCAAACGCGAAGAAATGGCCGAACAGGCCGGCGGCGACGACCTCATGGACAGCCGTCTCCAGGTCACCGAGTTCATCAGCGTCAGCGAACTGGCCAACCTCATGGACGTAAGCTATGCTGAAGTCATCGGAAAATGTATGAGCCTGGGTATGATGGTGTCCATCAACCAGCGCCTGGAAGCCGACGTCATCGAGCTGGTAGCTGGCGAATTTGGCTATACCGTGGAATTCATAGGCATCGACGACGCCGCGGAGATGGAGGAAGAAGATGATATAGACGAGCCCGAAGACATGCTGCCCCGTTCCCCCGTCGTCACGATCATGGGCCACGTGGATCATGGTAAGACCTCCCTGCTGGATTATATCCGCAGCGCCAATGTGGTGGCAGGTGAAGCCGGTGGCATCACCCAGCATATAGGGGCCTACCAGGTCACTACCGCCACAGGCAAAAGGATCACCTTCCTGGATACACCCGGTCACGAAGCCTTTACCGCCATGCGCGCCCGCGGCGCCAAAGCCGCCGACGTAGCAGTCATCGTAGTGGCTGCCGACGATGCGGTGATGCCGCAGACCAAGGAGGCGATCTCCCATGCTCAGGCCGCTGGCCTGCCCATGGTCTTTGCCATCAACAAGATCGATAAGGATGGGGCCAACCCCGAAAAGATAAAGGAACAGCTGGCAGGCATGAACATCCTGGTGGAAGACTGGGGTGGGAAATTCCAATCCCAGGAGATCTCGGCTAAAAAAGGATTGAACGTAGACCTCCTCCTGGAAAAGATAGGACTGGAATCCGAGCTGCTCGACCTCAAAGCCAACCCGGAACGCGAAGCCTCCGGCAGCGTGATCGAAGCATCCCTGGACAAGGGCCGGGGCTATGTAGCCACAGTGCTGGTCCAGAGCGGCACCCTCCGCAATGGCGACCTGGTCGTATCAGGACAGTACTTCGGCCGCGTAAAGGCGATGTTCAACGAACGCAACAAACGCATCGAAGACGCCCCGCCATCCTCACCCGTTCTGCTCCTGGGCCTCAACGGCGCCCCGCAGGCCGGTGAAAAATTCAAGGTTTTTGCCGACGAAGGCGAAGCGAAGGAAGTGGCGAACAGACGAGGCCAGATCCTCCGCGAACAGGGTATCCGCACCAAAAAACATATCACCCTGGATGAGATCGGCCGCCGCCTCGCCCTGGGTAACTTCAAAGAGCTCAACCTCATCATCAAAGGGGATGTGGACGGCTCCGTCGAAGCGCTCAGCGACTCCCTGCAGAAGATCTCCACGGAAGAGATCGCGGTGCGGATCGTACACAAAGCCGTCGGCGCCATCACGGAAAGTGACGTATTGCTGGCTACCGCCTCCGATGCCGTCGTGGTCGGCTTCAACGTCCGCCCCTCCGCCCAGGCCGCCCGCCTGGCAGAGAACGAAGGCGTGGAGATAAAGACCTACTCCATCATCTACAACGCGATCGAAGAGGTCAAGAGCGCCATGGAAGGGATGCTGGAACCCAAGATCCAGGAAAAAGTGGTGGCCAACGTGGAAGTCCGTAATGTCTTCAAGTTCGACAAGGCTACCGTCGCCGGCTGCTTTGTGCTCGATGGGAAGATCTTCCGCAACGCTAAGATCCGGCTGGTCCGCGATGGCATCGTGATCTACCCCATCGGCGAAGGCGCCACCGCCGAGCTGGCCTCCCTTAAACGCTTCAAGGACGACGTGAAGGAAGTCCCCTCCAGCATGGAATGCGGCCTGACCATCAAGAACTACAACGATGTCCGCGTAGGAGATATAGTAGAAGCCTATGAAGAAGAAGAAGTTAAGCGCACACTCTAATCTTTTGTTAAATACCTCCGTCAGGAGGTATTTAACATTATATCCAATATAATTTTGAGCATCATGAAGTTCCTCGTCTTACCCGCTCTCCTCCTCGTCGCAGCCTCCGGCTTTGCGCAGGAAAAAGTCATAGCCGATAAAATTGCCGGTATCGTAGGCGATAAGATCATCCTGAAATCCGAACTGGCCACCGCCATTGCCGATTATCAACGCCAAAACAACGGACAAGAAGTCAAAGGCGTGGATGAATGCACCATCCTGGATGGTATGCTCATCCAAAAAGCCCTGGTATTACAGGCAGAGAAGGATTCCCTGCCGGTGAGCGATGAGGAAGTGGAAGCCGAAGTAGACCAGCGCATTCGTTATTTTATTAACCTCTACGGCGGCAAAGACGCCTTCGAACAGATCGCCCAGCGTACCGTCTACCAGGCTAAAATGGACTTCATGGCCCCTATCCGGGAACAACGCCTCGCAGATGCCATGCGCAAGAAGATCGTCGAAGACATCAAGATCACACCTACGGAAGTAAAAGACTTCTTCGAAAAGATACCCGAGAACCAGCGCATCTTCTACGAATCGGAAATGCAGCTCAACCAGATCGTCCTCTATCCCAAGGCAAGCCGGGATATAGAAAACCTGGCCGTCCAGGAGCTCAACGAATACAAGGAACAGGTGGAGTCCGGCAAGCGTAAATTCGAACTTCTGGCCCAGCTGTATTCGGATGACCCCGGCAGCAAGGAAAAGGGCGGAGCCATAGAGCTAAACCGGAACGATAAATCCTGGGACCAGACTTTCTTCTCCACGGCCTTCCGCCTGAAGGAAGGACAGGTATCCTCCGTGATCAAGAGCAAATTTGGCTATCACATCATCCAAATGGTGAGCCGCAACGGCGATGATATCCTGGTAAGACATATCCTGAAGATCCCCCAGATCACACAGCCGGAGATCGACGAGGCCTCACAGCGGCTGGATTCTATCCGCACAGACCTGGTGAGTAACAACATCGGCTTCGGCGCGGCCGTCGTCAAATACAGCGAAGACGAAAGCGCAAAAAGCACCGCAGGCCAGATCATGGGCAAGAATGGGACTACCTTCCTCACGATCCCGGACCTGGACAAGGATATGGTGCTCCTGCTCAAGAATTCCAACCTCAAGCCCGGGGAGATCTCTAAAGCTATGGTCTTCACCGACGAACGCAACAAAAAAGGCGTCAGGATAGTAAAGCTGGTGTCCAAATCTGAACCCCACCGCGAGAACCTCCGGGACGATTACGACCGCATAGCCATACGGGCGCTGGACGTAAAACGCTCCGCCGTCCTGGAAAAATGGTTTTCTACCAAGATTCCCACCTTCTATATCATGATCGATCCGGAGTTCACCAATTGCGCTAACCTGAACAAATGGCAGATCTCCTCCTCCACAGCAGGTAATTAAATTACGTATAAACCCTTAGCGGGCTTGAAATAACATATTATTTAGCACCACATACATCCTTCTTTAGTAATTTGATAGCACAATCGGTTCGGTAATATCCGTCCGGAAATAATTTTTAGTATGCTAAGTAGCGCCCCCAAGTCCGTGCCTACGACCAAGCAATTCAGATTACCTTATTTTATGGATATTGCCTCGGACGGGGCCATTTTATCCACCTGTAATCGGTTTGCCGCCCTGCTAAAGAGAAGGAATATCCAAAATTTTTTAGGGAATAACGTCTTCAATGTCTTTTCCGGGCTGGGAAAGATCGATGCCAGCCGTGGCCCCCGGCTACTGGAGGCAGGTATGCCTGATAAGATCGACCTGCCTGTACAGGGCCTCGGATCAAGACCCTTTACCATCCGCTGGATAGCGGCTCCCCAGTATGGCATGGACATACACCAGGGTGGCTGGCAGTTCACAGGGGTGAAGATCTATTCCGATCCTTCGACTGCCGGACCCCGCCGGGCCGCCCCGGAAGAGATGATCGTCCCTGCCGGCATCATCAAGCAGGTCTCGGACATCATCGTGACTACCGATCTCGAAGGCCGCATCGTATATTGGAACAACGCAGCGGAGAAATTCTACGATATCCCTTCCCGTATAGCCATCGGCCAGCCCCTCCAGGAGCTGATCCGTTACGAGTATCAAAATAAGTCGGAAGAAGAGGTCTATAATCTGCTCCGGGAAAAGGGCTTTTGGGAAGGAGAAGCTTCTTATGTTTCCAGTGACGGAAAAAAATCGTACCTTATTTGCTCTATCCGATATGTGAGGGACAGCGAAAGACGGATTACGGGTATTATGGCCCTCAACAGGGACGTCACGGAAGTAAAGCAGGTCATGCAGGATCAGCAACGCGCAGAGAGGCAATTGCGTCATTACTCCGAGCAGATCGCCGGAATCCTGGAGAGCATAACGGATGGATTTTTTGTGCTGGATCCTCATTTCCGTGTAACCTTGTGGAATCGTGAAGCAGAAAGGATCACCCGGCTTTCAGCGGCGGAAATGATAGGACAGCCTATCCGCGAAAAGCTACCTGATCTCCTCGACACTGAAACCTGGCATTCCTTCCAGAAGGCCTTTAAAAAGAAAATGACGGTTACATTCGAACAATATAATGAACGCTCCGATCGCTGGCTGGAAATGAGCCTCTATCCTTCCGACCAGGGATTGTTCGCTTATTTCAAAGAAGTGACCCTTCGCAAAAAACAGGAGGCCCTGCTGGCCCTGGAAAAGAAAGTGCTGGAGCTCAATACCGGCAAGCGCATCTCCCTCCGCGCACTCCTTAATTACTTCCTCAAAGGCATTCAAAAGATATTTCCCGGCATGTATTGCTGTGTGCTCACGTTGGATGAGAACGAGCAGAGCGTGAGGCTGCTTTCTGCCCCGGGCCTCCCTGCCATTTACAGCCATGCCATCGACGGCCTGCCCATAGGGCCCAAAGCCGGCAGCTGCGGCACCGCCATGTATCGTAAGGAATCGGTCATCGTCACCGATATCGCAACCGACCCTCTATGGGAAGGACACCGCGATCTTACCCTCGGATTCGGCCTGCGGGCCTGCTGGTCCATACCCGTGCTCAACAGCCGCAACGAAGTGCTGGCAGCCTTCTCGGTATATTTCAACGTCGTCAAATCGCCCACAGAAGCCGAGATGAATACCTTGGAGCGCATAGCCAACCTTGTTACTATCATCATCGAAAGCAAGAAGGCCGAAGAAAAGCTGCTCAAACAGGAGCTAGGTAAACAAAAGCTTATCGCCCAGGCCATGGTCGACGCACAGGAAAAGGAAAGGGCCGAGATCGGGAAAGAGCTGCACGACAATATCAACCAGATCCTTTCTACCACCAAGCTCTACCTGGAACTGGCAAAAAATGACAATAACCAGCGGCTGAACCTCATTAGCCGCAGCGCAGGAAATATACACAATGCGATTCACGAGATCCGCAAGATCTCCCGATCCCTGGTCCCGGCCAGCATCGGCGACCTGGGCCTGCAGGACTCCATAGCCGATCTGGTGGAAAGCATTAAGACTACAAAGGCCATCCATGTCGAATTTTATCCTGCAGGTGAATTCGACGAAAAGATCAGCGACAAAGTGAAATTGATGCTCTTCCGCATCATTCAGGAACAAGTGAATAATGTTTTAAAACATTCCGGCGCCCGCAACCTGATCATAGAGCTCACCCTGGAAGAGACCAACCATAGCATCGAGCTAAGCATCACCGACGATGGCAAGGGCTTCAACCCGGAGAAAGTCAGAAAAAAAGGGCTTGGCCTTTCCAATATCAGGAGCAGGGCGGACCTGTTCGGTGGAAAAGTAACCATCCAGTCCGCACCAGGCGACGGATGCAAGCTGAGAGTACAGATACCAATTTAAATCTTAAAACAATCCTATATGAGCAAGATCAATATCTTAATTGCTGACGACCATAAGCTGATCCGGGAGACCTGGAGCTATATCCTCAATAGCGACTCCCGGTTCCAGGTCATAGCCGAATGTGGCGACGCACAAGAAGCGGTCGAGCTGGCAAAAACCAAACGGCCACACGTCGTTTTGATGGATATCAATATGGCCCCTTTCTCCGGTCTCGAAGCCACCCAGCGCATCCGGAAGATCTCTCCCGGCTCCAAAGTGATCGGGGTTTCTATGCACTCCCAGCCAGCCTACGCCAAGAAGATGCTCCAGATGGGCGCCCGCGGCTATGTGACCAAGAATTCTTCCAAGGAAGAGATGATCAAGGCCATCCTGGAGGTCAATCACGGCAACAAATACATCTGCGACGAGATCAAGAATATCATTTCCGAGCAGCTGCTCGACGAAAAGGAAGATTCGCCGAATATCAATGCCCTCACAGAAAGGGAAATGCAGATCATCAACTTCATCAAGGAAGGGCTTTCTTCCAAGGAAATTGCCACCAGCCTCAATATCTCGCTGAAGACCGTCGAGGTTCACCGGCATAATATCCTCAAGAAGCTCAAGCTAAAAAACTCTGCCTCCCTGGTTAACTTCATAAATACCAATG
This sequence comes from Puia dinghuensis, assembly GCA_026224995.1. Taxonomy (GTDB): domain Bacteria; phylum Bacteroidota; class Bacteroidia; order Chitinophagales; family Chitinophagaceae; genus Puia; species Puia dinghuensis_A. The sequence continues at coordinate 1,798 of JAMFRX010000286.1, read as the reverse complement.
CCACATACATTTAGTTAACGCTTTCATTATCCAATCCTTAGAAAGGCCCTGGCCCCCAATCCTACGAAGACTGGGGTTTTTTTTGACCGCAGTCCCCCGCCGCACCCAAAACAGCGGTTTTCTTTTCTTTTTCATTCCCCCGGAAGTCGGTACCTTTGCGACTTATTTTCTCCAAATGAGCGATGAAATCAAACATGAATGTGGCCTGGCATTCATCCGCTTACGCAAGCCGTTCTCCTATTACCTGCAAAAATACGGGACTGTGCTCTACGGCTTGAACAAGCTGTACCTGCTAATGGAAAAACAGCACAACAGAGGACAAGATGGTGCGGGCGTGGCGGCCGTCAAGCTAAACATCGAACCTGGCCATCCCTTTCTCCATCGCATCCGCAGCAGCAACCACCAGCCGATCGCCGACATCTTTTCAAAGATCATGGGCGAGGTAAAGGAGCTGGAACAATACCAGGGAGACATCACGCAGCATCCCGGCCTTATGAAAGGCCATATCTCTTTCTTAGGCGAACTCCTCCTGGGCCATCTACGCTATGGCACCCAGGGCAGGAATAACGCGGAATTCTGCCACCCTTTTATCAAACGCAATACTATCCCCGCCCGCAACCTGGCCCTGGCAGGGAATTTCAATTTAGTGAACACCGACGAGCTCTTCGACCTCATCGGCATCGACCCGGGTGAATTCCAAAAACAAAGCGACCTGGCCGCCATGATGGAGGTTATCCATCATTTTATGGTACGCGCCGACGAAGATTCGCCGGGCAGCCTCGATCTCGTAAGCCTCCTGCGTAAGGCCGTATCCCTCTTCGACGGCGGGTTTACCGTAGGCGGCCTCCTGGGCAATGGCGATAGCTTCGTATTTCGTGACGCTCACGGCATCCGCCCCGCTTATTACTACATTACGGACGAAGTGGTAGTAGCCGCATCGGAAAGGGCCGCCATCCGCACCGTATTCAACGTTGGCGAGAACGAGGTCATGGAGCTTATGCCGGGCAAAGGCCTCATCGCAAAGGCCGACGGCACGGTTTCTATCGAGACCATTCTGGAGCCAAAGGAAAGACGCGCCTGTAGCTTCGAACGCATCTATTTCTCCCGCGGAAGCGACGAAAAGATCTACCGCGAACGCATCGCCCTCGGATATAACCTGAGCGACCAGATCCTCACAGCGATCAACCACGATCTCAAGAATACGATCTTCTCCTTTATCCCCAACACCGCCGAAGTGGCTTTTTACGGTCTCTGGAAGGGCATGGACGACTATCTCGAAAGCATCAAGATCCAGCGCATCCTTTCCTGGGGCAACGATATCCGGCAGGAACGCCTGGTGGAAATGCTCAGCCGAAAGATCCGCGTGGAAAAGGTGGCTATCAAAGACGTAAAGATGCGGACATTCATAACGGAAGACGCCAACCGCAACGAGATGGTGCAGCACGTCTACGACGTCACCTACGGCACCGTCCGCAAGGGTATCGATACGCTGGTCGTTATCGACGACTCCATCGTCAGGGGCACGACACTCAAGGAAAGCATCATCCGCATGCTGGCCCGCCTCGAACCAAAGAAGATTATCGTCGTATCATCCGCCCCGCAGATCCGCTATCCGGATTGCTATGGCATCGATATGAGCAAGCTCGGTGACTTCATCGCCTTCCGCGCCGCCGTAGAGCTCATGAAGGAACGCGGAAAAGAGCATTGCATGCAGGAGATCTACGAACGCTGCAAGGAGCTGGCCCGCACAGGTCAGCTGCATACGGAGAATGTCGTGCAGCGCCTATACAAACCCTTT
>JAMFRX010000285.1 GCA_026224995.1 Puia dinghuensis | reverse complement strand
AGGCGCTCTTCACCAGTCATCATCTGCGGTTCAGACGTACCCGCCAGGGCAAGTCCACCGACAATACGATCTCCGGGGAATGGGTGGTACAGGGGTCCGAGCAGAACCACCGTCATGTGATCCACGAGCTAATGCGGGATCCCAGCGTAAAGGCCTTCGAGTTCTAAAATACCTCGAGCGTCCAGCTCCGTTCAAAAACGCCGCCTGCCTCCAGCCGGTTGATCCCCTCTTTGTCCGTCCATTGCTGGTTGCTATTCACGGAGTCGGCGATACCGCACCACGGCTCGATGCAAACGAAGTCCGCCCCCGGTGCCGCCCAGATGCCAAGAAAGGGGAAATCCGGAAAGGACAGCCTGAGTCCCCTTTCCGTACGTGCAGACCGCAGACGCACTGCGGAAGACCGAAGTCCTTTGAACACCAGCGCGTCCCCGGCGAAGAGTTCCTTGGTCAGGGGTAGCGTTTTGCTGTCATCGAGCAATGGAATCGGACTGGCCTCGATCAACCCATCTTTGGAGATCGGCCAGCGCGGCGCCTTTTCCTCCTGGTCGAACTCCAGGTAGTAGTCGGTATAGTTCGTCCCTGCGGCGAGCGGAACGGCGAAGGCGGGATGGCCGCCTACGGAGAAATACAAATCCTCTGCGGCGGGATTGCTGACCTTGTAAGTCGTAGTCAGCCCTTCGGGCGTTAGCTGGTAGCCGATCCGCAGCTCAAAGGCAAAGGGAAAAACGGCGAGGGTGTCGGCATCGCTGCGTAAGAGCAAGGTAATGGCCTCCGGAGTCTGTACACCTACCGAGAACTCCCGGTCCCGGGCAAACCCATGGCGCGAAAGTTGATAAGGCTTATCCCCGTAATAATAGGTATTGTCCTTTAGTGTCCCGACAATGGGGAAGAGCAGGGGCGAATGTTTGGCCCAGAAGGCCGGATCGCCGTTCCACATGTATTCGGTCTGATTACCCTTATGATAAATGCTTTGCAGTTCAGCGCCTTTCGGGTGGATGGTGACCCTGAGCTTTTTGTCCTCTATAGTGAACATGTCATTCGATTTGTCCGCAATTTACTCCATTTGTCCGCGAATGCGTATTTTCGGTATATGTTTCGAAACCTCGAGATCATCTGGACCAGCTTTAAGATGGCGCTGCAGGAGTTTCGCTCCAACAAGCTCCGCACTTTTCTGTCCCTGCTGGGCATCACCTTCGGCATCTTCTGCATCATCAGCGTGCTCTCCACCATCAGCAGCATGCAGCGGGCCGTCAACGACGATCTCAAGGCCTTCGGCAACAAGGCCATCTACATCGACAAATGGCATTGGGGTGGCGGCGGCGCCGATTATCAGTGGTGGAAATACGTGAAACGGCCTACCCCGAAATATGACGAGATGGTCCTGCTCAAGCAGAAAGTTCCCGATGCGGTCCGCATGTGCTTCGAGGTCCAGATGGACGACAATGTGGAGTTCGGTGACGACATCCTCACTGGCGTCAGCTACTACGGCAATACGGAAGACTTCGATAAGATCCAGCAGGTAACGGTAGGCGCCGGCCGCTATTTCCAGCAATCCGATTTCGATCGCGGCACTCCTTACATCGTGCTCGGCTATCGCATCGCCGAACGGCTGTTCGGCAAGCCCGAAAAAAGCATAGGCCAGACCGTGAAGCTGCATGGCGGCAAAACCGCCATTGTCATCGGCATCATAGAAAAGCAGGGCACCAGCCTTCTCGGCGGGTGGGACTATGACAACAGCATCCTGCTGACCTATCGTTTCATGAAGGAGATGATCCGCGACGAGAATGCCAATCCCAAGATCCTGGTCCAGGCTGGCGGCAAGATCAGCGTTCCCGCCCTCAAGGACGAGCTGCAGGGCGCCATGCGGTCTATCCGCAAGCTCAGTCCTACGCAGGAAGATAATTTCTCCCTCAACGACATCGACAGTCTCGGCAAGTTCTTCGACCCCATCTTCCGCGGGATGAACATCGGCGGCTGGGCCATCGCCGCGCTGTCGCTCATCGTCGGCATGTTCGGCGTCGCCAATATCATGTTCGTCACTGTACGTGAGCGGACGAGCCAAATAGGGCTTAAGAAGGCCATCGGCGCCAAACGGGGGGTGATCCTAACGGAGTTCCTGCTGGAGTCGGCCTTTCTGTGCATCATCGGCGGCCTCATCGGGCTGCTGGCCGTCTTCGTGCTGACCCTCATCTTCTCCGCCGTCCTCCACTTTAAAGTCTACATCCCGCTGGATATCATCATACTTGCCGTCTGCATCTGTCTGTTCACCGGGGTATCGGCCGGCATCATACCTGCTTTCGTTGCGGCGCGTATGGATCCTGTGGTGGCGATTAGGTCCTGATGGCCAACATTTCTTATTTTTGCGCCCATGCGATCCACGACCACCGGCCCGGTGACCCTTTTAGCCATCGAATCTTCCTGCGACGAAACCAGCTGCGCGATCAGCCGCGATGGCCTCATCCTTTCCAATATCATTGCCGGACAGGCCGTCCACGAGCAATATGGCGGCGTGGTCCCCGAACTGGCCAGCCGGGCCCATATGCAGAACATCGTTCCCGTCGTGGATGCGGCCCTCAAAGAAGCCGGCTGCCGCCTGGATGACCTGAATGCCATCGCCTTCACGGAGTCTCCCGGTCTCATCGGCTCGCTGCTGGTAGGTTCCCAATTCGCCAAATCGCTGGCCCTGGCGCTCGACCTGCCCTTGCTGGCGGTACATCATATGCAGGCGCATGTGATGGCCAACCTGATCCCGGGAAGGCTGCCAGCCGGCCCCGATGGGTCGCCTGCTTCCGTGGATGCCCCAGCCGCAACCGCCCTCCCCTCGTTTCCCTTCCTCTGCCTGACCGTAAGCGGCGGACATACGCAGATCGTGCTTTGTCATTCCCCTTTGAAGATGGAGGTCATCGGTGAAACGCTGGACGATGCGGCCGGCGAGGCCTTCGACAAGTCGGCCAAGCTGCTGGGCCTGCCCTACCCGGGCGGCCCGCTCATCGACAAATATGCCCGGGAAGGGAACCCCCACCGGTTCTCCTTCCCCGAACCCCAGATCCCCGGCCTCGACTTCAGCTTCAGCGGGCTGAAGACGGCGATCCTCTATTTTTTACAAGCCCAGACGGCTAAGGATCCAGGCTTCATCGCCGCCAGCCTGCCCGATATCTGCGCCTCTATCCAGGATCGCATCATCTCCATCCTGCTGAACAAATACCGGAAGGCGGCGCAGCGTACGGGCGTCACCGACCTTTGCATCGCCGGCGGCGTCTCGGCCAACAGCGGGCTGCGCAGGGCTTTTCAGGAGCTGGGGGTAAGAGAAGGCTGGCGGACCTTTATCCCGCCATTCGAATATTGTACGGACAATGCGGCCATGATCGCCATCACCGGTCATTATAAATACCTGGCCGGAGACTTCGCACCACTGTCGGTAAGCGCCAGCGCCCGTGCCGTCTGGTAACCGGACTACAATCACAGCTATGCCTAATCCTTATTTTAAATTCAAGCAGTTTACCATCCACCAGGACCGGTGTGCGATGAAGGTTTGTACAGATGCCTGCATCCTTGGCGCCTGGTTCGCCGACAAGACCCCGGCCTGGTCCAGGGTACTGGACATCGGCAGCGGCACAGGGCTGTTGATGCTGATGCTGGCGCAGAAGCATAAGGGTGATATCACGGGCATCGAGCTCGACCTCCAGGCTTTCCGGCAGCTGCAGGACAATATCGGGCAGAGTCCCTGGCGGCAGATGCTGCGGGTCTTCCCCGGCGACGCCCGGTCTTTCTCTTTTGGCGGTAAGTTCGATTTTATCATCAGCAATCCGCCTTTCTACGAAGGCGACCTGCCCGCGGCAAGCGCCGCAGCCAATCTTGCCCGTCATAGCAAGGAGCTTACCTTATCCGAGCTGCTCACGGTCATCGATGCCAACCTTTCACCGGAAGGCTCTTTCGGCATCCTCCTCCCCTATCACCGGATGGCCTGGTTCGAAGAACAGGCTCTTTCCGTGTACGGCTTCTCCGTGCGCGAAAAGCTGCTGGTGCGTCAGACCCCGCATCATGATTTTTTCAGGAGCATCTTGTACTTCTCCCGTCACCGCGAGAGCTTTGCGCCTACGACGGAGCTCACGATACAAGTAGGCGAAGGGGTGTATTCGGAAGATTTTACGGAGCTTATGCGGGACTATTATCTGTACCTGTAGCAGCCCGACCGGCCCAAGATCCGCCGGCCATTCTTAACCCCCCGCATATTCCGCCAGGTACTGGTAAGGCGCCGTGAGCTGTCCTTCGCGCACCATCGTCGCCCGGACGATGATCTTCGACCCGCCCCGGGTGAGGTCTTCCAGCACATGTTTGATCAGCTGTTCCCCAAAGTACCGCGAAGCATCCCGCGGCAGCTCGTTGGGCAGGTTCCCTACGGCCATGATATCCACCGAACCAGGGGCATAGGGCGAAGTACGCGCGCGGGATCTCCGGTCCACGCCATAGACTGGCTCGTCCATGGGGGAATCCCCCAGGTTGCAGGGGATCGACCCTTCACGGTCATCGGTGATATCGGCGATGGTCTGGATGCGGAATTCAGGATGGTTCATATCTTCCCATTCAAATAGGCGCGGCATGCCTTTATCCCAGTAGATCCCGTTCATCAGGATGTCGGCCTTCCGGGTATAGGGAAGGAATTTGCAGCGGTAGTCTTGCGGATGAAGGTGAAAATGTTCCCGCTGGTAAGCCTGTGTCTGCGCGTGCTCATAGAGCGCTCCCCCCTTTACCTGGGTAAACACAGGATAGGAAAAGTTCCGTTCCAGGAATTCCTCCGGCTCCACTTCCACGATCTCCAGCAGGTTCATGATCTCCAGCACGCCGTGGGCGACGCGGCCTGAGCCGGTGACGGCCACTTTTATCTCCGGCAGCCGGAGCCCAAAATAGGTATGCATCAGCTCCCGGAAGCTGCGCTGCGCATGCACGCGGCCGAGATCATACTGGCCGGTACGCCGTCCATAGGCCATGATACCGTTGTGCGCCCCTACGACCCCTGCAAAGAACCCGAAGCCGAGTATCCGCTGCCCATCATCGTGTTCAAGGCATTCATAATCGATGAGAGTGATCTTTTTTTCCAGGATGGTCCGGAACATCTGCCGGTTGGTAGCCTGCTGCTTGCGTGTATGGGAGAAGAAAAGGTAGGTCTTGCCCGGGATCAGGTCCTTTACCGTTACTTCCTTGATCCCGAGAAGGATATCGCAGGCAGAGACCTCCTCCCGCACCTCTACTCCGGCATCCCTGTATTCCTGGTCGGTGTAGCAGCGGTCGGGCGAGGCCTGCGCCATCACCCTTACATCGGGAGAACTCCTATGCATCCACTTACACTGGGCAGGCGTGAGCGCCACCCTGTTGTCTGCAGGTACTTTTCCTTCTCGAAGCAAGCCTATCGTAATCATCCTTTGCTGGTTTTCAAACAATTGGCTAAAGATAGAATTTTTTGCTTCCATTTGGACAGCACCGGCCAAATCTGTAATATTGCGTCCCGCTTTTCCGGCGGCGCCCACTGCACAAATAAGATATGAATATAATCAGGTTCTTGAAGAAATTACAGGGCCATCTGGCGAACACTTCTGCCCTATTAGACTTATCCCAGAAGTCCACCCGGATAAAGGTAGAAGAGGATATTGCCGCTATCCGATCGGAATTTAAGAAGCTGATCCCCGATTCTCCGATCATTCATGGGCATTCCGTATATTCCCAAAACGACGAAGATGGTATCCTGGAAGATATTTTTAAAAGATTAAATATTGCTAGCCCAAATTTTTTTGAATTTGGCGTGGCGCCACAGGAAAATAACACCAATTACCTGCTTTTAAAGGGAAGTAAAGGCTGCTGGATCGATAAGGGGTTAAGTGATTTTAAACAACTGATCAGTAAAAACAATACATTAAATGTTTTTGATGAATTTGTAAAAATAGAGAATATCGTCCCTATTCTTGAACAGGGATGCGAGTTCTTACATATTACAACCAATGGCATCGACCTGATAAGCCTGGATCTGGATGGGAACGATTATTATTTCATTGAAAAAATAATACGATCGGGAATATTTCCGAAAGTCTTCAGCCTTGAATACAATGCAGTTTTCCCTCCTCCCCTGGATATCAGGATCGAGTACTCTGAGAACAATATTTGGCAGGGTGATGACTATTTCGGTTGCAGCCTGACGGCCTATTGCCAACTGCTATCGTCTTATTACACGCTGGTTGCCTGCAATATACCAGGATCGAACTGCTTTTTTGTCCTCAATGAATTGAATGCCCCCTTTACCGCTTATCCCGTTCGGGACCTCTACCAGCCTCCACGCTATTATCACAGCCCTTTTACCAAAGGGCATCCACCCAGCAGCAGGTTTGTGCTTGATCGCATTCGGCGACAAGGGTAGCTCCGCGGATCCGCCGTCGATGCGGTACCAGTATATGCGGCCAACGAAATATTTAGCAGGTGTTTTGGCTGTAAGGCCTCAATTCCGTAATATTGCTACCCCGAATCACTAGCCCGCTAATAGCAAAGCCCGGATGGCGGAATTGGTAGACGCGCTTGACTCAAAATCAAGTTATCGCAAGGTAGTGCAGGTTCGATTCCTGTTCCGGGCACTT
>JAMFRX010000284.1 GCA_026224995.1 Puia dinghuensis | reverse complement strand
TGCATATGTCGGTACGGGTGCGAGCGGCACGGAGGCTTCCGATGTGACGGCGGATTTTTATCGCTATGATCCTGTGGCGGACAGCTGGACAAAAAAAGCGGATTTCGCCGGGGGCGCGCGTTCTCAGGCGGTGGCTTTTTCGGTGGGTAGCCAGGGATTCATCAGTACCGGGACGACATCGCTTGGACAAAGCGTAGCGGACTGCTGGCAATATGAGCCCGGGTCGGACAACTGGGCAAAGAAAGCTGATTTCCCCGGGGGAGTGCGGACGGGGGCGTTAAGCTGGTCGGGAACAAGCCAGGGGTTCATGGGTTTGGGAACGGGTGCGAATGGACCGGTGTTCGATCTTTGGGCCTTTCAGCCGTGACAGCCGATGGGCTGCTCAGGCTGGTTCGCCGTGGATTTGCCCATGAACCTGCCGATGGACCAGCCGCTGAGCCCGCCGATGGAACTGCCGACCGATCCCCTCTTACAGCCCGACACCTGTGAGCACCACCGTCTTCTTCCCATAATCGAAGCTGTTCTTGTCTTCGATCTTTATATTATTCCCATCGAAGTGGCAGATCATCGTTTCCGTATGCGGGCTTTCGATATAGCGCAGCACAAGCTCCAGGGTGTTCTCATCAACCCAATGGTAGCTCCCCGCTGTTTGAAAGGCCGGCAGACCTACATCATGATGTACGGCGCCGGTGAGGAGGTTGGGGCCGGACAGGGTCGTCTCGCCTTTAGCCCACTGGCCACCGCCGAAGGAGATCGAATATAGGGCGGTATCGCCTTTGATCTTCAGCTGCCAGGTATTGCCTTGCAGGTGGAAGCCGATGGTCTGTATTTTCTTATCATTCGGCTGTAGGTTGAATGTCATCCCGTTGATAGAGACATCGGCTGCGCTTGCCGCTGAGGGCTTTGGCGGCAGGGCCAGCGCCGCCAGCTGCTGCTTTAGCTTTGCATCCGCATCCGGGTCTTCCTTATAGGCCCAGCCCTGCATGGCCGGCAGCAGGTGCTCCCATACGAGGTTGATCTCTTCCTGCATGTCCGGTGTCTCTGCCGTGATGGCGATCACCGCATCCTGATCCGGCAGCATGATGATGAACTGTCCGAAGGCGCCGTCGGCCCTTACGCCGTTATGGCGGCAGCGCCACATCTGATAGCAATAGCCTTGCAGCCAGTCGCTGCTATCCTTTTTTGCCTGCGGCGCGTTGGGGTCCTGCATGATCTTCATGGTCGTGGCTTCCCTTACCCATTCGTGCGGGATGATCTGTTTACCATGCCACTTGCCTCCATTGAGGTAGAGCTCGCCGAACTTAGCCATGTCTTCCGTTTTTAAACGAAGTCCCCAGCCGCCGGTATTGGCGCCCTGCGGGCTGGTCTCCCAGTCTTCGCCGGTGATGCCCAGGGGGTCGAACAGTCTCGGCCGCAGATAATCGATGACGGGCTGGCCCGTTACTTTGGTCACGATGGCCGAGAGCATATATGTTCCGGCGGAGTTGTATAGGAATTTGGTGCCGGGCTGGTTCACGATGGGCTGGGCGAAGAAGGCCCTCGCCCAGTTGGTGTCAAATGCCACCTTTGGCGTGGGATCGGGGTCCATGCCGTCGGACATCATGAGGGCATCTTTTACGGTGAGCGCTGCCAGGTTTGGCGGGACGGGGTTGGGCAGATCGTTGGGGAAGAAGCTGACGACCTTATCGGTTAGCTTCAGCTTTTTTTCCGCGATAGCAAAGCCTACGGCTGCGGCGGTGAAGCTCTTGCTGGTAGAGTAGAGTGTATGTTTCAGGGTGGGGCTATAGGGATTCCACCAGCCCTCTGCGATGAGCTTGCCATGGCGGAGGAACACGAAGCTGTGGAATTCCGTGTGGCTATGGCTGGCGGCATTCACGAAATCCATGATGCCCGTGGCCGAAACGCCTTCTTTTTCGGGGATGCCGGTTGGAAACGCGTCCTGCGCGGCTGCCGGCAGGGTGGGAAGGAGGAAGAAAAGCGGTAGCGAGAGGAACAGACTTTTAGCAAGCATAACGATTGGTTTATTCTGCCACTGAAGGTAAAACAATTTTATTGTGTATGTTTGGCGTAAATACTTTGTCATGCGTTTTCCGTTCTTTGCAGGGCTCCTCTTTTTTTCCTTAGCGGCCTTCGCCCAGGCTCCGGTCGACAGTACCCAGGTTGTCATGCCCGGCAGGTCCAACGGGTCCAGGCAGGAACAGAAGCCCTATGTCATCTTCATCTCTGCCGACGGCTTCCGCCATGACCTGGCCGACAAGTACAATGCCACGCACCTGCTCGCCCTTCGATCGGCAGGAGTGGCAGCCGCTTCGATGACGCCGTCCTATCCTTCGGTGACCTTTCCCAATCACTATTCGCTGGCTACGGGGCTTTATCCTTCCCACGATGGCCTCGTGGACAATACCTTCTTCGACCCTTCCAGGGGGCTGGGCTATCGCCTCGGCGACCGCAACGCGGTAGGTGATAGCTCCTTCTACGGCGGAGTGCCCATCTGGGTGCTGGCCGAACAGCAGAAGATGCTCACAGCGAGCTTTTTCTGGGTTGGCAGCGAAGCCGCCGTTGGCGGGGTGCGGCCAACTTATTGGTACCATTTCAACGATAAGATCGCGCTGGATACGCGGCTGCAGGCCGTCAAGGACTGGCTGACCCTTCCCGAAGCGCAGCGGCCTCACCTGATCCTCTTTTATCTCTCGCCGGTGGACCATGCCGAACACCTGTTCGGCCCCGATAGCAAAGAGACTGAGGATGCTGTTCACCTGGTAGACGATTGTATCGGGAAGATGACACGGATGGTCGACTCCCTCCACCTTCCAGTGAACTATGTCTTTGTGAGCGATCACGGCATGGGCACCGTCGACACCCTGCATGGCATCACCCCGCCCGTGGTTGACACGACAAAGTTCACCGTAAAATACGGCGGCACGATGATCCATCTCTACGCCAAGGACAAGGGGGCCATCGCCGATACCTATGCGGCCTTGAAAAAAGGCGCCGACGGCTATGATGTCTACCTGCCGGACGAGACGCCGGCGCGCTGGCATTATACTTCGAAAGATGATCGCTATCACCGGGAAGGCGATATCCTGCTGGTGGCCCATTTTCCACGCATCTTTCATGACCGTGGGAGGATCATCGCCGGAGAGCATGGCTATGACCCCATCATTCCGGACATGGGCGCCACCTTTTATGCGTGGGGACCCGCTTTTAAACAGGGCTTGCAGATACCAGCATTCGAAAATGTGAACGTATATCCGCTGATCGCGCATCTCCTCGGGCTGAAGATCACCGAGCCGGTGGATGGGTCGTTAAAGGTTTTACAAGGGACGCTGAAGTAGGTTGCCGATGGCCGCCCACCGATGGCCGGCGGGCTATGGCGCACTCAGAGATATTCGTATACCCTGTATCCCCAGGGCTCGAGCGACCAGCTCTTTTGGCCGATGGCCTCCTGTTTACCCGAAAAAATTTCTGTTGCCTGGCCGTACAGGGGCGCATCGCTGATGCTGATCTCCTGTGCCCTGGGCGACAGATTCAGCAGGACGAGCACTTTCTTCCCTGCCTTTTCCCTTACGAAAGCATAGATAGCGCTCTGGTCGCCGGCGTTCAGCTTCCTGAATTCCGCATCGGCATCCAGGGCTGTATTTCTTTTCCTTAACGCCAGCAGGGTCTTGTAGAAAGCCGCGCGCCGGTAATAATGGAAGCCCATGGAATCTTTTTCGAAAAAAGGGATGGCGCGCAGCACGGGCTCTTCCTGGCCGCCATAGATGAGCGGGATGCCCCGGGCCATGGTTTGGGTGAACACGGCAAATGGGGCGTGCGCTGCACGGGGGAAGGTCGCATAGTCGGCGCCGTTCCAGCTGTTCTCGTCATGGTTGCTGGTGAAATAGAGTTCCAGCGCCGTCCTTGGATATATCGAATCGTAATCGTGGAGCACGCTATCCAGCGCAAAAGCCGGGCGTTCGCCCTTCGCCACTTTCACCATCATATGGAACAGGTCCCATGGATAGACGGCGTCGAAGCCGCTCACTGGCAGGTAGGCTTTGTCACCTTCTGCGAGCATGAACAGGGGCTTCATTTTTTGGAGCCGTCGGATACAGTCGCTCCAGAAATCGCCCGGGACGTTCCAGGCGACATCGCACCGGAACCCATCGATATCCGTTTGTCTGACCCAGAATTGCATGGCGGCGATCATGCTGTCCCGTAGTACCGGATTGTCGTAGTCGAGCTGGCGCGTGTCTGTCCAGTCGAAGGGGGTGGCGGCGTTGCCGGCGCTGTCCTTCTTATAAAAATCCGGGTGTTCACTGAGCCAGCGATTGTCGGCGCCGGTATGGTTCGGAACCCAGTCGAGAATAACAGTCATGCCCTTCTCGTGCGCGGAACGCACCAGCTGCCTGAAATCTTCCATTGTCCCGAACTCGGGGTTGACGGCCGTATAGTCGGCGACGGCATAGTAGCTGCCGAGGCTTCCTTTTCGGTCCAGCTTGCTGATGGGGTTGATCGGCATGAACCATAGGGTCTTTACGCCCATGGCCCTGATCCTGTCCAGGTGTCTGCCGAAGGCCTTGAAGGTTCCATCTCTGGTGTACTGGCGGACATTCACTTCGTAGATATTTCCGCGGCGGGCCCAGGCGGGAGGGGCGGCAGTCGGCTGGCCGAGGCAGGCGGCGGTGAGTAGCAGGCAAACAATGAGGGGGGTGCTTCGCATCGATTAAAGATAAGTAATCTTTAATCGGGCCGTTACGGCGCATCCAGGAATTCATCGACCAGCGCCGCTGCAAGCAGGGGCAGCGGACCAGCGCTCTCGAGGAATTCCCCGTGGTGACCCGGCAGGACGATCAGCCGGCCATGTGGGAGGAGCCGGTACATCTCCACGGCATGTTCCGGTTTCGTGACGTCCTGGTCGGCGATGATCACCAGGGTAGGGGACTGTATGGACCGGATGGCATCGTCGGACCAGTCCTTGAAGTCCTTCATGCGTTGTACGTCCCGGTGAAACATCGTCTCAAGACGTGCCGAGTCATGAGTGATCTCGAGATAGGCGTCCCGCAGATTTTTTGGCATCTGGTGCAATGAGGCAGTTGGAAAGCCGGCCCATAGCCAGGGATAGGCCCCTTCGCGTTTGTAGAACATGGAAGCCAGGACCAACTTGCGGACGAGGTTGGGGTGGCGGATGGCGACCTCCAGGGCGGTTTGGCCGCCGTTGCTGAAGCCGAAGACATCGGCTTTTTCGATGTGGAGCTGCTGCAGTAGTCCGGCGACGTCGTCGGCATCCTGCTGGAAGCTAAGCGGGCGATCGATATCCGCTGTATGGCCATGCGCCTGTAGCTCGACGGCGATGACCTGCCGGTGTTCGGCAAAAGCGGGGATCACATGACCGAAGCTGGTGCCGATGGTCGATCCGCCGCCATGGATCAGCACCAGCGGCTGCCCTTTCCCGGTGCCATGGATCTCGTAATACATCCGGAGATTGCCCAGGGTGGCATAACCTGTGATGGAGTCCTGCTGTGCCGCGGCGTTCAGCGATAGCGGCAACAGAGCCGCGAAGAATGCCAGTTTCATATGTTGTTGGTTGTCGTGATCAATTGTTCCATGGCATCCAGCATCTGCAGCCAGCTGGGGAGCGCGCCGGTGCGTTGGGCAAGAGCGGCGTCTACGGTCTGGTGGAGGGTGAACCGGGTTTGCCTGCCCAGGTCTTCCAGCGTTATCGTCACGATGGTCTCTGCCGGCCATTCGTGCGTCATACCTGCCTCCTCGGGGGTGATGAAATTCCCTTTTGCATCGGCCCTGGCGAGGGTGAAGACGAGGCGCTCCGGCGGAACGATCTCCAGGTAGACGGCCTTGAACCAATTGTCCTTGCCATTACCATGGCGGATGGCGCCGTGGTAGCCGCCGCCTACACGCGAGTCGACCGATGTAAAAACGACCGTACAATCTTTTGGCGCATACCAGCGACTAAGATGTTCTGCCTCGGTCCACGCTTCGAACACCAGCTTTCGCGGAGCATTCACGATCCGGGTGATGAGGACCTCATTTTCGCGGGGTCCGCCGCTTTGTGCGTTTGGGAGTTGCATGTTTATTTTTTTTAGCTTGAAATTCTTCCAGGTAAAGCTCCATGGAGTCGAGGGTTTCGTTCCAGTACTTGCGGCAGTCCTGTACCCAGGCGGATACTTCGGTAAGCTTATCCAGCTTCGCCTGACAATAGCGTTCGCGCCCTTGCTTTTTGATCAGGATGAGGCCGCATTCCGTGAGCACTTTGATGTGTTCCGAGATGGTAGGCCTGCTGGAATGGAAGTGTTCGGCTAT
>JAMFRX010000283.1 GCA_026224995.1 Puia dinghuensis | reverse complement strand
CCACCCGTCATCAGCGTCCCCAGCGGAAATTTCGGCAATATTTGTGCAGGCCTCATGGCCTACCGCGCAGGTCTGCCAGTCAATCATTTCATCGCCGCCTGTAACGCCAACGATGTCGTCCCCGTTTACCTGCAGACCGGCGAATACCGCACGAAAGCCGCCCGGCCGACACTCTCCAACGCCATGGACGTCGGCAATCCCAGCAACTTCGTTCGTATCCTCGAAATCTTTGATAAAAAACTTCCGTCACTCAAAGCCGTTCTCACCAGCGAAAGCATCTCGGATGAAGAGACCGCCGCTACGATCCTCGACCTCTACACGAATCACCACTATCTCTCGGATCCCCATGGGGCAGTGGGCTATCTCGCCCTCCAACGCTATCTCACAGCCTATCCCGGCAACAAAGGCATCTTCCTGGAGACCGCTCACCCGGTGAAATTCTACGACGTCGTCGAACCCCTCATCGGCAGCCATATCCCTCTGCCCGCAAACGTTAAAGCCCTCTTAAATCGACAAAAACATAGCGTTCACATCGCTGCCGACTATGCACAGCTGAAGGATTTTTTGCTATCTTGATCTCGTTCCCACAAGACGCAATTCACCACAAACCTTCCGCTATGTTGAAAAACTACCTGAAACTGGCCTGGCGTAATATCACCCGCCATAAAGCTTATACGTTTATCAACATATTGGGACTCTCCCTCGGCCTCGCAGCCTGCCTGGTTATTTTTCTACTATGTTATTTCGAACTTAGTACTGACACATTTCATCCGGAAAGCCAACGTATCTATCGCCTCATCAGCAAAACTCAACGGCCGAATTCCATCTTTCTGGAAGGCGCGGTCCCCCCTATTGCACCCTTCGCCATCCGCCAGAATATTCCAGGGTTGGAAGCGATCGCTTCCTGGCACCGCTATAAGGCTCGTGTCCAACCTGTCGGCAGCGACAAGCCCGCGGCCGGCGACAAGCCCATCCCCGCACCCGCTACCATCATCGCAGAACCACAGTATTTCTCTATCTTCAGCCACCATTGGCTGGCAGGCAACCCCGCTACGGCACTCAACAATCCGTTCACAGTAGTATTAACAGAAAGCAGAGCCCGGATCTACTTCGGCAACATCCCACCCGAAAAGGCCATAGGCCGCATCCTCCTCTATAATGATTCGCTAAGAATAACCGTATCGGGCATCGTCGAAGACTGGACAGAAAACTCCGACTTTAGTTACACGGACTTCATTTCCTTTTCCACCATCAATAACTCTTTTCTCCGCAAGGAAGTACCCCTCGATCAGTGGGGCAAGGACGGTAACGCCGCTACCTCCCTTGCTTTTGTCAGGCTCGCCAAAAACACCGACCCCACCCGGGTGGACCACCAGTTGTTAGCATTGTCCCGTGACCGCATCCATTTCGACGACGGAGCGGTCTTTTCGATCCAGCTTCAACCCCTGGCCGATATCCATTATAATGAGGATGTCTATGACCATTTTCCAAAAACCCACCGCCCGACGCTATATGCACTCATGGGCATCGCTGCCTTTATTTTGGTGCTGGCGGTCATCAACTTTGTCAACCTGTCCACTGCCATGGCTATCCGCCGGGCAAAGGAAGTAGGCGTTCGTAAAGTCCTGGGCAGCGGCAGAATGGCGATCATCCTCCAGTTCCTTATAGAAACTGCGTTAATCACCGGTTGCGCACTGCTCATCGCCACATTGGCCGTGCAACCCCTGATCACATTATTCCACTCCTTCCTGCCGTCAACATTGGAATTCCATCCCTTCACACCTTCCGTCCTGCTCTTTTTATTGTGCATCACCATTGTGACCACGCTGTTATCCGGCTTCTATCCCGCAAAGGTCTTATCAGCCTGGCTTCCCGTACTTTGCCTGAAAGGTACTGCGACTCCGGATCTCAATAAAACAGGCGGCCTCCGGAAAAGTCTCATCGTTTTCCAGTTCGCTATCTCCCTGCTCTTCATCATCTGCACGATCGTCATCGGCCGCCAGATCAATTATATGCGTACCCAGGACCTCGGATTTTCCACCGAGGCCATCCTCAACATCGATACTGACCCGGGAGATACAACCCAAAGCTCAAAGCGCCTGGCCCTGCTGATACAACAGATCCCGGGCGTCGACCTCGTCGCCCGGGAAGCCTTCCCCCCGACCACCGATATGCATACCGGCTTCCCATTGACATATAGAGGCCAACAACCTGTGGACATCAATGGCGCCATCGAGATCGCCGACGATAACTTCATCCCGCTCTATCATATCCGGCTGCTGGCAGGATCTCCTCTTCGAAACACCGATACCCTCACAGGCTTTGTCGTCAACGAAGCCATGACCAGGGCCATGGGCCTTACCGATCCCCGCGAAGCCGTCGGCAAAATGTTGTATGGAGGCGATCACGGCACACCAATCATCGGCGTCGTCGCCGACTTCCATGAATATTCTTACCACGAAACCATCATACCGGTCGCGATGATGGACTTCTCCGGGCCGCCGAAAAACAACATTGCCGTCAGGCTGAACAACCGGCTACACCAGCTGGGCCAGCTCCAAACTGTGATCAGCCGCATGGAACAGGCATGGAAAAAGGTCTATCCCGGTACTCCCTTCAACTACCGCTTCCTTGACGATGCCATCGCTGCGATGTACACGAAAGAACAAAAGACCGCCATATTGATGAATACCGCCATGGTCCTCACTATTTTAATTTCCTGTATGGGATTGTTCGGCCTGGCAATGTTCACCGCCAGACAACGGGCCAAAGAAATTGGCATCCGAAAAGTACTGGGTGCCACCGTTATAGATATTACGCTGATGCTCTCCGGCAGTTTCGCCAGGCTTATCACCATAGCCGTGCTGATCGCTTCTCCAATAGCCTGGTTCCTGATGAATCGCTGGTTGCAGGACTTCGCTTATCGCATCTCTATCGGGGGAATGGTATTTTTCCTGGCCGGCGGTATCGCCCTCTCGATCGCCATGCTCACGATCGGATTCCAAACACTGAAACTCGCGTTCATCAACCCCTCCGACATCCTCCGTTCTGAATAAAGAAATCGCCCTACCAGGTGTTTTCCAAATCCTTCTTACTGAATTGATGATCGCGCTCTGAAAAATTGCTGCCGGCAGCCCCATCGAAATGTGTGAGGCTGTTCTTCTTCCACAACCGCCGGATCAACGCCACCGGCGTCACCACCAGCAGGTAAATGATGGTCAGCAATACCCGGTTGCTGATTTCGCCCATAATAGTGGACAGTTTCCCCCACACCCAATCGATTTTCTCGCTCAGGTACAGTGACAGTATGCCGGCCAGCCCGATGAACAACGCACAATATAGAAAGACTTTATTTTTGAAAACAAGATGCAGAATAATACAACCGACCGTAATGACCAGCACCGTTTCCTTGGCCTTATATGGATTGGACTTAGACATGGTGGTTATTACGGCTAAAAAAGGCTGTAAATGAAGGGGGCTAGCGCCGTTGCGCCGCCCAATATGATGAAGACAGTAAGTAAAACGATCACGATCATCAGCGGCACCAGCCACCATTTTTTTCTTTCCCTCAGGAAATGCCAAAACTCCCTTAAGAATTCCATATGCAAAATTTTATCGTTAATCGGATCCCCCTATCGCCACATCCCCTTAATCCAACGCTTTCGCCTGTCCTTTTCGCACATTCTCACCGGCAGGCTGATCCTTTTTAAAGATAATAATATTATCCAATACCAGCAGGTCCATCTCCGTATTCATGAGGCACCCGTACGCTGCCGCAGGATCGCAGACAATAGGCTCGCCCCGCACATTCAGACTGGTGTTGATCAGCACGCCATCACCCGTTAGCGCCTCGAAAGCATTCAATAGCTGCCAGAGACGGGAGTTTGACTCGCGGGTCACCGTCTGCCATCTGCTGGACAGATCGACGTGTGTGATAGCCGGAAATCGGCTCCTGGTCACTCCTAGTTTCTCCTTCATCCCTAAGCCGCCATACCCATCTGGCAAGGGACGGTATAAATGCCCCTTCAGCCGATCCGTCAACAGCATATAGGGAGATTCGCCTCCCCGTTCCATATAGTCGCCTGCTCTTTCAAGGGTACATACCGGTGCAAAAGGCCGGAAGCCCTCCCGGTATTTGATCGACAGGTTCAATTTTTTTTGCATCTCCGAATTCCGCGGATCCGCAAGTATGCTGCGATTACCCAATGCCCGGGCGCCGAATTCCATCCTCCCCTGAAACCACCCTACAATTTTTCCTTCCCCGATGGCGCTGGCTACAACGGCAATCAACTCCTCCTCCCCGGCATATTCCCTATAGATCACACCCTTCGTCACACACATCTTCCTGATCTCCGCCGCCGTATAGGCCGGTCCCAGGTAAGCATGGCTCATCCCGTCCCCGGTCGGGTCCACGACCCTCTCCTTCCCAAAATAAAGATGATAAGCCGCAAGCGCCGCTCCCAGGGCGCCACCCGCATCACCACCTGCCGGTTGTATAAATACCTTTTTGAACAGCCCCATATCCAGGATCTTTCCATTGGCGACACAGTTCAGGGCCACGCCGCCTGCCAGGCATAGTTTGTCCATGCCCGTTAACTGCCGCGCGGTCCTGGCCAGCCGCAGGACGATATCCTCAGTCACCCTTTGGAACGCCAGCGCCAGGTTGCAATGCCATTGCTCCAGCGAAGACTCGGGCTCACGACGCGGAAACCCGAAAAGAGCAGTCCATTTTTTGTCATTCGTCATCCGTAAGCCCGTCAGGTAATGGAAATACTCCTGGTGCAAAAAGAAAGAGCCGTCCTCATAGATCGTCACCAGATGGCTGGTGATCTTTTCCTTGAAAGCAAGGAATTGAGAAGACTGTTCATCACCGTAGGGCGCCAGGCCCATTAATTTATATTCGCCCGAATTGACTTTGAATCCGCAGTAGTAAGTAGCGGCGGAATACAGCAGCCCCAGCGAGTGCGGATACCGGATCTCCTTCAAAAAGGCAATATCCTTACCGTTGCCCTTTCCGATAACAGTAGTGGCCCACTCTCCAACCCCGTCAATCGTCAGGATAGCTGCCTCTTTGTAAGGTGAGACATAAAAGGCACTCGCCGCATGTGAAAGGTGATGTTCGCTGAAAAGCAATGGC
This sequence comes from Puia dinghuensis, assembly GCA_026224995.1. Classification (GTDB taxonomy): domain Bacteria; phylum Bacteroidota; class Bacteroidia; order Chitinophagales; family Chitinophagaceae; genus Puia; species Puia dinghuensis_A. The sequence continues at coordinate 133 of JAMFRX010000283.1, read as the reverse complement.
AGCCTTTTCTTATCGAATGGCTGCCATCGGTACAACTCGTCCCTAATGACCTTCCTGAGCATCATCTTTTGTTTCATCCATACCGGCATGGCCGTCAACCACGACACCAGCCCCGCGGGCGCGCCTGTATGAT
>JAMFRX010000039.1 GCA_026224995.1 Puia dinghuensis | reverse complement strand
CTCCGTGGTATTGAAAAGACCCAGATCCGTCGTGGCATGGTTCTTTGCAAACCCGGTTCCATCACTCCGCATACTGAGTTCAAGGGTGAAGTATATGTACTGAGCAAGGAAGAAGGTGGTCGTCATACGCCTTTCTTCAACAAGTACCGTCCTCAGTTCTATTTCCGTACTACGGACGTAACTGGCGAAGTTACGCTACCGGCTGGTACTGAGATGGTAATGCCTGGTGACAATACGAGCCTGTCTGTTGTGCTGATCCAGCCTATCGCCATGGAAAAGGGCCTGAAATTCGCTATCCGCGAAGGTGGCCGTACGGTAGGTGCTGGTCAGGTGACTGAGATCGTTAAGTAGGCAAAGCGAACCACGGGTTCGCTGGCCGAAGGCCCGACATTGGCGGTTTCGCGCCGAGGGGTATATTTCGGCAGAGGACCCCGAGGGCGCGAAAAAAATAGAAGATTTTTTATATCTTTGTAAGAGACTGAAAGCTGTCCCGGAATGCCTTCGGGATAGCTTTTAGCTTTTAGCCGCCGAAGGGAGGCTAGGCAGAAGGCCAGACATAAGAGACACACGGGCATAGTTCAACGGTTAGAATAGAGGTCTCCAAAACCTTTGATCTGGGTTCGAATCCTAGTGCCCGTGCAAGGTGCCGGTGATGTGACCGGTTCAATTGGCCAACGGCCAATAAAATTATAAGCCGTATGCCGGCCGGGGCTGGATTGATCGAAGGTCCCGGACGGCATACACTAAGTAAATTAAAAATGAATAAGATCACGACCTATTTCCGGGAGTCGTACAGGGAGTTGCTAGAGAAGGTGACCTGGCCTTCCTGGACGCAATTGCAGCAGTCGACGGTGATCGTGCTGATCGCTACCGTACTGATCACAGTGATCGTATGGATCATGGATCTGGCGTCGAGCTCTTTACTGCATTTCATCTATTCTTTATTTGGGAAATCGTGATTTACTTGCGAGTTCATCGCCAAATTAAACTCCTTTTATGACGGAAACGATCAATCAACAAGAAACCAACGTCGCGGACAGCAAGCCGCTAGCCGAGACCAAGTGGTATGTCCTGCGTGTAGTAAGCGGCAAGGAGCGTAAGGTAAAGGAGTACCTGGATAAGGAGATCTCGCGTGGCGGCTGGAGTGAGATCGTAAAGCAGGTTTTTCTGCCGGTGGAAAAAGTGTATAAGGTTCAGAACGGGAAGAAGGTGATGCGTGAGCGTAACTACTACCCGGGCTATGTGATGGTGGAAGTATCGGAAGGGAAGCTAGGAGATGATCTGAGAGAAGTGATCAAGAACACCAATAGTGTCATTCATTTTTTGGGTAAGGAAAATCCTATTGCGCTGCGGAAGGCGGAGGTGAACAAGATGCTTGGCAAGATGGATGAGATGGCGGAGTCTGGAAGCATGAGCATGAGCGAGCCTTTCATCATTGGTGAGACGATAAAGATCATCGAAGGGCCGTTCAATGATTTCAATGGTATTATCGAAGAGGTGAATGATGAGAAGAAGAAGCTGAAGGTGACGGTGAAGATCTTCGGCCGGAGCACACCGGTAGAGTTGAATTACATGCAGGTTGAGAAGATAGCATAAAAGTTCTCAGACAAGAGATAATAAAAAAACCTTCCAGTTGGAAGGTTTTTTTATTATGTATTATTCTTAGTGGCCATTGTCATTGTCGAAATCGAAATGCGGGGGCGTGGGCTCATCGAACGTGGGAGTAGGTTCCGATACAACTGGTGGTGGTGGAACTACTGCGGCCTTAGGCTTGGGCGCCGATTTCTTTTTCGGAGCGGCTTTTTTTGGAGCGGCCTTCTTGGGAGCGGCTTTTTTCGGGGCAGCTTTTTTAGGAGCGGCTTTCTTAGGAGCAGCTTTTTTTGCAGGCGCTTTCTTCACAGCCTTTTTGACGGCTTTCTTCACAACCTTTTTAGCGGCTTTTTTAGGAGCAGCTTTTTTCTTAGCAACTTTCTTCGCAGCCTTCTTAGGAGCCGCTTTTTTTACCGCTTTTTTGACGACTTTTTTAGCCGCCTTTTTGGGAGCCGCTTTTTTGGCCGCCTTTTTCTTAGACTTTGACATAGTTTGTTGAGCGTTTTAAGTTGTTATGGAATTGTAATGGATTATTAACGGAAAAGTTAGTCAGAAAAATCCGAATATAAAAAAATGCCCCAAAAATTTCTTCACAAAATGCTCGTTAGGAGGTTGATACCGGGTCCATTCGGTTGCGGGAGGTCGGGAGAGAGTGGCAGAAGGCGGTTGGGATGGGGCAAAAAAGTCGGGTTTTTCTCTTGTGTTTTGTGATTTTTTCGTACATTTGCGTCCCCAAATAGTATAGTTCTTACACAATTGCTTTGGGAGTTTCGCTGAAAATGCGGGACGTTAACACCAAAAAACAGTAACATGGCAAAAGAGATTTCCGGTTATGTCAAGTTGCAGGTCAAGGGCGGTCAAGCCAATCCTGCACCGCCTATCGGTCCGGCGTTAGGTTCTAAAGGTGTGAATATCATGGAGTTCTGCAAGCAGTTTAATGCCAGGACCCAGGATAAGATCGGGAAGGTACTCCCAGTTCTGCTCACCGTTTACACGGACAAGAGTTTTGAGTTCGTCATTAAGACTCCCCCCGCAGCAGTTCAGCTGTTGGAAGCCACCAAGCTGCAGAGTGGTTCGAAGGAGCCGAATCGTAACAAAGTTGGAAAAGTTACCTGGCCGCAGGTAGAAGTGATCGCGAAGGACAAAATGCCCGACCTGAATTGCTTTACTATCGAGAGCGCTATGCGCATGGTAGCCGGTACCGCCCGTAGCATGGGTATCACGGTCGAGGGAAAAGCTCCCTGGGCGAATTAATAACCTTTGGGAACGGAACTCCTAACTTAAAAAAATTACGAAATGGCTATCACGAAGAAAAGAAAAGCAGCCTTAGCTAAGGTTGATAAAAATAAGTTCTACTCCTTAAAGGATGCTGCAACGCTGGTGAAGGAAGTGAATTCCACCAAGTTCGATGCTTCCGTCGACCTGCATGTCCGGCTGGGTGTAGACCCCAAGAAGGCTGATCAGTCGATCCGCGGTACTGTGAGCCTGCCTCATGGTACGGGTAAGACCAAGCGGGTTCTGGTGCTTTGCACGCCTGACAAGGAAGCCGATGCGAAGGCGGCAGGGGCCGATTTTGTAGGCCTGGATGAATATATTACGAAGATCGAAGGCGGATGGGTGGATGTGGACGTCATTGTCGCTACCCCGTCTGTGATGCCTAAGATCGGTAAATTGGGTAAGGTGCTTGGGCCCCGTAACCTGATGCCCAATCCTAAGACGGGTACGGTGACCAATGATGTCGCCGCTGCCGTGAAGGAGGTAAAGGGTGGGAAGATCGCTTTCAAGGTAGATAAGGCAGGGATCATCCATGCTTCTATCGGCCGGGTGAGCTTTACTCCGGAGAAGCTGACGGAGAATAGCCAGGAGCTGATCGGCGCCATTATTAAGGCCAAGCCGGCCACGGCCAAGGGAACTTACGTGAAGAGCGTGTTCATGGCCAGCTCTATGAGCCCCGGCATTGCCCTGGATACCAAACCTTTTGCACAATAATCTAATTACCGCGGATCCTGAGAATTCGGGACCTACAAAGCGAATGTTATGAACAAAGATCAAAAGAATGAGGTGATTGAAGTGTTGAAGGACAAGTTCAATCAATATAATAACTTCTACGTCACCAATACGGAATCCCTGAGCGTTGCGCAGATCGGGAAGCTCCGCCGCATCTGCTTCGACAAGAAGGTAGAGATGAAGGTGGCTAAGAACACCCTGATAAAGAAGGCGCTGGAAAGCATCGACAGCACCCGTTTCTCGGGTGTATATGAATCCCTGAACGGGGTTACGGCCCTGCTGTTCTCCGAGAATGCCAAGGAGCCTGCTATGATCATCAGCTCCTTCCGGAAGGAAGGCAACCTGGAAAAGCCTGTCCTGAAGGCGGCCTTTATCGACGGGGACGTTTTTGCGGGCGATGACCAGCTGAAAGCGCTGATCACGTTGAAGAGCAAGAACGATCTTATCGGCGAGATCATCGGGCTTCTGCAGTCTCCTGCGAAGAACGTTATCAGCGGCCTGAATGCCGGCAACAAGCTGGCCGGGCTGATCAAGGCGCTGGAAGCGAGAGCAGAAGCGGCTGGAGCGAACTAAGAAAGGAGGCCAGCCGAAAGGCGGCGACAAGGGCCGGCCCAGACAAGGCGGCGACAAACGGAACATAATGAAGCTGCGAGGCTTCGTGACGATAAAGCCCAGGCCTGGGGGCTTGAAGACCGGGCAAATTTTTTTAAACCTCCGCCGGAGCGACACTAACAAAGCAGTGAAGGCGGAAAAAATTTACAATTATGGCAGACTTAAAAGCATTTGCTGAACAGTTGGTCGGACTGACTGTGAAAGAAGTTAACGAATTAGCGAAGATCCTGAAGGAAGAATACGGTATTGAACCTGCGGCTGCTGCCGTAGCTATTGCTGCTGGTCCTGCTGCAGGTGGTGGAGCTGCTGCCGTTGAAGAGAAGACCTCTTTCAACGTGATCCTGAAGGCCGCTGGCGCCAACAAGCTGCAGGTAGTGAAGGTCGTTAAGGACCTCACTGGCCTCGGTCTCAAGGAAGCCAAGGACCTGGTTGACGGCGCTCCCAAGCCCGTGAAGGAAGGTGTTAGCAAGGCTGACGCTGAAGCACTGGTAGCCAAGCTGAAAGAAACCGGCGCTGACGTAGAAATTCAGTAGTTTTTGCTGTTAAACAGTTTTTAACCCCGACTCCGGTCGGGGTTATTTTTGTTTTTTTTGATAAAAAGTGCTATTTTTGCGGTCCGTTTCCCTAAGCTAACTTAGTCGGTGTCAATTGTTTGCATATATAAATGCATGATAACCAGCGATCTAATGGAAATAAATCCACAGGCGATCTAGACGTTAGAACTTAAAAAAAAAGGTTTTAAAGAATATGTCTTCAACAAAATTGCAAAGCAGGATCAATTTCGGGAAAATCAAGCATCTTGCCGAAACTCCTGACCTTCTCGAAGTACAGATCCAATCTTTCAAAGAATTTTTCCAGCTAGAGACCACTCCGGACAAACGCAATATCGAAGGTTTGTTCAAGGTTTTCAAAGAGAATTTCCCGATCACTGATACGCGGAACATTTTCATGCTGGAATTCCTGGATTACTTCATCGATCCGCCCCGTTATACGATCGAAGAGTGTATGGAGCGCGGCCTTACCTATGCGGTTCCCCTGAAGGCCAAATTGCGCCTGAGCTGTAACGATGAGGAGCATGTGGACTTCCAGACGATCGTACAGGATGTATTCCTGGGTAATATACCCTACATGACTCCCCGCGGGACCTTTGTGATCAATGGCGCCGAGCGGGTGGTCGTTTCACAGCTGCACCGTTCGCCGGGCGTATTCTTCGGCCAGTCCATTCACCCGAATGGAACGAAGATCTATTCTGCCAGGGTGATCCCTTTCAAGGGCGCCTGGATGGAATTTGCCACGGATATCAATAACGTGATGTATGCCTACATCGACCGGAAGAAGAAATTCCCGGTCACGACGCTGTTGCGTTCCATCGGCTTTGAGACGGACAAGGATATCCTCGAGCTTTTCGGGATGGCCGATGAGGTAAAAGCGGATAAAAAGGCTTTACAGAAATTCATAGGTAAGAAGCTGGCTGCCCGTGTGCTTCGCACCTGGGTAGAAGATTTCGTGGATGAGGATACCGGTGAGGTCGTATCCATCGAACGGAACGAGATCGTGCTGGAGCGTGATACCATCCTGGATGAAGAGGCTATCGAAATGGTGGTGGAGATGGATGTGAAGAGCGTGTTTATGCAGCGCGAAGACGTAGGCGGCGACTATGCCATCATCTACAACACCCTGAATAAGGATACGAGCAACTCCGAGCTGGAGGCTGTTCAACATATCTACCGTCAGCTTCGTGGCGCGGATGCCCCCGATGACGAAACGGCGCGTGGGATCATCGACAAATTATTCTTCAGCGACAAGCGGTATGACCTCGGCGAAGTTGGCCGGTACAAGATCAACCGTAAGCTGAACCTGCACCAGCCTTTGGATCAGAAGACCCTGACGAAGGAAGACATGATAGAGATCATCAAGTATCTCGTCCGGTTGACCAACGCCAAGGCTGAAATAGACGATATCGATCACCTGAGCAATCGTCGTGTTCGTACGGTTGGCGAGCAGCTGTATGCGCAGTTCGGCGTGGGTCTGGCCCGTATGGCCCGGACCATCCGCGAGCGCATGAACGTCCGGGACAATGAAGTCTTCACTCCTGTGGACCTCATCAATGCCAGGACGCTCAGCTCTGTCATTAATTCTTTCTTTGGTACTTCCCAGCTTTCGCAGTTCCTGGACCAGACCAACCCGTTGAGCGAGATCACGCACAAGCGTCGTATCTCCGCGCTCGGACCAGGCGGTCTCTCCCGTGAACGTGCCGGCTTCGAAGTTCGTGACGTACACTATAGCCACTATGGCCGTCTCTGTACCATCGAAACGCCGGAAGGCCCCAACATCGGGCTAATCAGCACCCTGTGCGTCCATGCCAAGATCAACGAAATGGGCTTTATCGAAACCCCATACCGCAAGGTATCGGAAGGAAAGGTAGATCTCAAGAAATTGACTTACCTGAGCGCCGAAGAAGAAGACATCGCCAAGATCGCCCAGGCGAATATCGCGATGGATGAGAAAGGCAACTTCATAGAAGAGAAGATCGTCTCCCGTCAGACGGGTGACTTCCCCATCCTGGATAGGGGTGAGGTAGAATATATGGACGTCGCGCCCAACCAGATCGTGGGTCTCAGCGCCTCGCTGATCCCCTTCCTGGAGCATGATGATGCCAACCGTGCGCTGATGGGATCGAACATGCAACGTCAGGCCGTGCCGTTGATCCGCCCCGAAATGCCCATCGTAGGGACAGGGCTGGAAGCCAAGGCTGCCCGTGACGCCCGCATCCAGATCCATAGCGAAGGCGACGGCATAGTAGAGTTCGTGGATGCCAACGAGATCCATGTCCGCTACGAACGCAACGAACAGCAGAAGCTGGTCTCCTTCGAAGAAGACCTGAAAGTATACCGGCTGACCAAGTTCATCAAGACCAACCAGGAAACCTGTATCAACCTGAAGCCCGCCGTCAAGAAAGGCCAGAAGGTGAAAGAAGGCGACTTCCTGACGGAAGGGTATGCCGTACAGGACGGGGAGCTGGCGCTGGGACGTAACCTGAAAGTGGCTTTCATGCCCTGGAAAGGTTACAACTTCGAAGATGCCATTGTGATCAGCGAGAAGGTAGTGAAGGAAGATCTTTTCACCTCCGTTCATATTTCCGAATACGAACTGGAAGTCCGCGATACCAAGCTTGGTGAAGAAGAGCTGACGCCGGATATTCCCAACGTATCCGAAGAAGCCACCAAGGACCTGGACGAGAACGGGATCATCCGTGTCGGCGCCCAGATCAAAGAAGGCGATATCCTGATCGGTAAGATCACGCCCAAAGGCGAGAGCGACCCGACCCCGGAGGAGAAGCTGCTCCGTGCGATCTTCGGCGACAAGGCCGGTGATGCCAAGGATGCTTCCCTGAAGGCGCCGAGCGGTACCGAAGGCGTGGTGATCAGCAAAAAGCTGTTCCAGCGTGCGAAGAAGGATAAGAATGCCAAGGTTCGTGAGAAGGCGTCCCTGGAGAAGATAGAAAAGGTGCATGAGAAGAATACGTCCGACCTCATGGACGTGCTGCTCAGCAAGCTTACGGTCCTGTTGAAAGAGCATGTGTCTGCAGGTGTCAACAACAACTTCGGCGAAGTGCAGATCGGCAAAGGCGCGAAGTTCACCGCCAAGAGCCTGGCCGGGATCGACTACCTGAACGTCAACCCCCTGGGTTGGACGGGAGATGCCAAGACCGATGACTCGATCAACATCCTGTTGCATAACTACAGCATCAAGTACAACGAAGAGCTGGGCCGTTACAGCGCGAGAAGTTCAACATCTCCATAGGTGATGAGCTGCCCGCAGGCGTGCTCAAGCTGGCCAAGGTGTACCTGGCCGTCAAGCGTAAGCTGAAGGTAGGGGACAAGATGGCGGGACGTCACGGTAATAAAGGTATCGTTGCGAAGATCGTACGTTCAGAAGACATGCCGTTCCTGTCCGACGGGACTCCTGTGGATGTGGTGCTGAACCCCCTGGGTGTACCTTCCCGTATGAACCTTGGACAGATCTATGAAACGGTATTAGGCTGGGCCGGCGAGAAGCTGGGCATCAAGTTCGCGACGCCTATCTTTGACGGGGCTACGGTAGAAGAAATAGCCGAACACATCGAGAAGGCGGGTCTGCCAAGCTTTGGCCATACCTACCTTTATGACGGTGAAACGGGCGACCGTTTCGACCAGAAGGCAACGGTCGGTATCATCTATATCATCAAGCTGCACCACATGGTGGATGATAAGATGCACGCCCGGAGCATCGGACCATACAGTCTGATCACGCAACAGCCATTGGGTGGTAAAGCACAGTTCGGTGGACAGCGTTTTGGGGAAATGGAAGTATGGGCGCTGGAAGCGTACGGTGCTTCGAACATCCTTCAGGAGCTGTTAACCCTCAAATCCGATGACATCATCGGCCGTGCGAAGACCTATGAGGCTATCGTGAAGGGGGATAATATCCCGAGGGCGGGTATTCCGGAATCCTTTAACGTGCTGGTGCATGAGCTGAGGGGTCTGGGACTTGATCTGAAGTTTGATTAATTTAACTCCGCGAGTTTTACGTCTCCTCGCTAACTGATGAATAATACAAAGCCATTCCGGGAGACCGGGATGGCTTTTTTCTTGCGATACTTGCATATATTAAAAAAGGGCAGTACTTTTCCGGGGTCTTGAACAATCCAATATGCCTGTCCGACCTATAGCCATTTTGCTTGCGCTCCTCTGCTGCGGCTCCGCAGTTCTGGCGCAACCCGGGGATTTCTCACCGGTAAAGGAAGACTCCATTTTACTCGCCAGGCTTCTGGCCAACTACCAAGCACAATACAAACAGGAACTGGGGCAATTGCCTAAGCTCAATAAAAAAGACTGGCAGGAGTTGTATGCCGACCGGTGGAAGAACATCAAAGAAAAGTTCGATGGGCTGGAGATCTATACCGATCCCGAGGCTCAATCCTACCTGGATGCGCTCGCCGGCGAGATCGTCAAGGCCAATCCGGTCCTAAAGGATCAGCCTTTCCACTGCTATTTCTCCCGAAGCTATATCCCCAATGCCGAGTATATCGGGGAAGGGATCATCCTGGTCAATATGGGGCTTTTCGAGCGGCTGCATGATGAAAGCGAGGCGGCCTTCATCCTCTGCCATGAGATCGCGCATTATATCCTGCGGCACCAGGAGAACAGCATGGCGGGGTATGTGGCGACGATCAACAGCGAAGAGATGCAGGCCGGGCTGCGGAAGATAAGGGATGCCGAATACCATAAGCGCGTTGAGTTGGAACGACTAACCAAGGGGCTTACGTTCGATAGCCGGCGGCATAGCAGGGACCATGAAGCGCAGGCGGATTCCATGGGTGTGGAGCTGATGCTGCATACACCCTTTGCCGCGCAAGGGGCGCTGACCACCCTGAGCCTGCTCGATGGGATCGATAAGAATGATTTTGATATGGGCGCCAGCCTGCGGCAGAATTTTGACGCGAAGGAGTATCCATTCCAAAAGAAATGGCTTAACCGGGAGACGGGGCTGCTGGGTGGGCATGCGCAGGTACAGGAGGAGGAGATCAGCGATAGCGTGAAGACGCATCCGTCGTGCAAGGCGCGGATGGAGCTGCTGAGGCCGGTGGTCCAGGGGCGGGGTGGCGGCGGTGGGACTGGCCCGGGAGCACAGCAGGGTGGCCGGCGCTATGTAATCGATTCGGTAAAGTTTGCCGGACTGCAGGAGCGATTCCGGTATGAAACGATAGAATATGCTTATGCAAATGAGGAGTATACGGAAAGTCTTTTTCTTTCGCTGCAGCTGCTGCAGAGCCGGCCTTTCGATGCTTACCTGATCGCGCATACGGGCAGGCTGCTGAATGGTCTTTACCAGGCGCAGAAGGGACATCGGCTGAGCAAGGTGGTGGACCTGCCATCGCCGGAATATCCGGCGAATTACAACCTGCTGCTGCAGTTTGTGCAGAACCTTTACCTGGAGGATATCGCGGCGATCAACTATTATTTTCTCAGTCCCTGGTATCCTCGGCTGGACGGGAGCATTGTGTTCAAGAGCGCTTATGCCGAGAGCATCCGGATCAGTAAGGACTAAATTTTGTAAACACTCTAAATCCTATATCCATGCATTATTCAACATTGAAAAGAACGATCCTGGGGATGCTGTTATTCATAGGCGCCCCCTGCGCGCTACTGGCCCAGGGAAAGCTAAGCATCGACAAGGTCTATTCCGCCTATCTGCGCAACAGCGGCGCGATCAGCGAAAAGGGCCAGATCAAGGGGTATTTCTTCCTGTACGAGAGCGATAAGATCGACAGGCATACCAGCGAGTACACCTTGCAGCTGCTGGACGAGAACCTGAACAAGGTCAAGAACATCAAATTCGAGGACTCGAAGAAGCTGAGCCTGCTGGAATCGGCCTACAACGGGAGCTCTATTTCCTTTTTGTTCAAGAACGAGGACAATAAGACCCTGGATATGAAGATCTACGACTTCGACGGGAAGCTCAGGTATACGTATAGCCGGGACTTCGACAAGAAGACCGACGACCTGATGAAACAATATGAGGCGCTGCATACGGACGAGGGAATGAATAAGAACGTATTCGATCTCGGCGACCAGGGCTATGTTTCGGTGCTGCCTATGCGGGATGGAAAGCAAAGGACCTATGAGGTGGACTATTATTCTTCCCAGACCAAGAAACAATGGACGTATGTGCCGACGGACGATGCTGAGAAGTATGCGTTGGCGGAATACCTGGGCTGTACGGACAGCCTGATCATCCTGGAAGTGCTGAAGAAGAGCCGGCTGATGAGCCAGACCGTGACGTCCCACCTGATCGGCATCAATTTCGTGACGCATAAGAAACAGTTTGAGCTGGAACAGACCGATAATGACGCCGTCAAGATCCTTCCGGCGTATGTAGCGCCCATCGAAGGGTCGGGCAATCTGATGGTGATCGGCAACTATTACGACAAGGACGAGAATATCGCGAAAGACTATGGCAAGGGGCTGGCGGTGTATGAGATCACCACGACGGGGAAGGTCGTCAACAAGACCTTGAATACCTGGGCCGGCGACTTCGCCAGGTATCTGCCTACCAATAGCAAGGGGAAGATCGACGAGGTGGGCTACCTGTATATCCATAAGGTGATCCGCACGCCGGATCATAAGCTCTTCATCGTCGGAGAAGGGTACAAGCGGGAGGCGAATGCCGCGGGTATCGCGCTGGCCGTGCTGGCAAGGGGCAATACGGCTCTCGGCGTTACCAAGATGGTAGTCACGGATATGGTCATGATGCAATTCGACGAGAAGTATAAGGTCGTGAATGCCACTATCTTTGATAAACGGAACAACACGGCGATGATGAGCTCGGCCGTCGACTATAACAGTCAGCATCTGATCGCGAAATACCTGAAGATGGTAGGCGCTTTCGATTATGAGTTTACCACGGGCGACCAGGACAACGGCAATTTCTCTGTGTGCTATAGGGACTATGAGCATGGGGAGTATAAGGGGTCGACCTTCAATGCCATCCGCTACAATGGGAAGAAGCTCAGCACGGATAAGATCGAGCTGCAGTCAAAGGCCAGCGTGCTGCGGGTCTTTCCGGCAAAGGGCGGGTCGGTCATGATCCTGGAATACTTCAAGAAAGATAAGCGGCTGGATTTCAGGCTGGAGAAGCTGGGATAGACGCTTGACTTTATGATATTGGAAGAGGGCCATCATTGGCCCTCTTTTATTTTTTCAGGACCTTCTGTACCTGGATGCCGCCCGCGGAGCTTATTTCCAGCAGGTAGATGCCGGCGCTAAGGGAAGCCGGAGATAGGGCGATGTGCAGGCGGCTGCCGGGCGACTGTACTCCTGACTGGCGCAGGAGCTCTCTGCCGGCGATATCCAGGAGCCGGACCTCGACTGGCCCTGTTTGCACCTGACCGAAGACGATGTCCAGGTCGGTGGTGAAAGGATTGGGCAGGACGGTGAAGGAGGGGGCCGCCCGGGTGGTGACCAGCGCGATGTTGCTATAGGTAAAATGGTCGTCGAGATCGATCTCTTTTAGCCGGTAGTAGTTGGTATCACGGGTAAGGGACGCGTCGGTAAACGTGTAATTACGGGTGCTGGTGCTGTTCCCTGCTGCAGCGGTATTGCCTATGGGGAGGAAAACGGACCCATCGAAGGAGCGATCGATCTCGAAGGTCTTGCTATTCTGCTCGGAGGAAGTGGACCAGGTCAGGACGGCATTGTTGTTATCCAGGCGGCCGTTGAACTGCAGCAGGGTGATGGGCAGGGGTGAGAAGCCCGGCACGCCGGCGCCGAATCCGGAGAAGCCGTTGGTGAAAGTATAGGTGAGTGCCGTGTTGGTTCCGAGGCTGCCGATGGTGGGGTTGACCTGGGTGACTGCGCCGCCGCCGCCGGGGTCGGATGGCGTTGTCTGCGAGATCTGACCGGGCACTTTGACCAGCTGGATATTGCTGAGGCTTTGGCCTGTGAAGGTCTGCCAGCCATTGACCTCGGCCTGGGTATAATAGAGGGTGACGGTATTGCTTCCAGAGGCGTTGTTGGTCGTGGGCAGGACGTGGAAGGTCTTATCCAGGAGATAGTTGGGGATGTTGGTGGTCCAGAAGGGCGAGGCATTCGTGCCGGCCCGGTCGATGACCACCTGCGTACAGCCGTAGTCGAAGCTGGTGAGATTTTGAATGCGGGCCATGAGCTCGCCGCTGGCCTGGTCGTAGAAATAGAGGTCTGCATTGGGGCCCAGGTATTGAGACTGGGAAGAATTGAAGGCCGACTGGACGATGGTTCCCTGGTCAGCGTAGATGAATTTGATATCCGGCTTGACACCGTCGTTATAGCCGCTGGTGGCTCCAAAGGCTGAGCTGCAATTGACGGAAGAGAAGATATAATTATAGTTCGATGAGCCGGAGCCGTCGACGTAGGCTGCGGCATTGTCGGTGGTTCCGG
>JAMFRX010000282.1 GCA_026224995.1 Puia dinghuensis | reverse complement strand
TTTTCTTTATCCTTATCCTTGTGTTTCGCTGAATCTATGGAGCTTTTTACCTCGAACTGGATCCAGGTCTCATCCTTGATGAACCTGAGGCTGTCGATGCCGAGGTGCTTAGCGTCGAACGGGTCTTTCACGATGAGGGAGATAGCTGCTGCCAGCCGGTCGTTATCGAAAAGGATCTTCTTTTCGCCTTTGACGGGGTCGACTATCCACCATTTTTTCCCTTCGGTGGTTTCATAAACATACCAGAAGCGGTTGCTCTTCTTGAGCCAGTGTGGCTCTACGGCAATGGAGAAGATCATCTTTTCCAGCTTTTTGGCGGAGAAGCGGGCGGCGGCCTGGTAGTTGGCCGTTGTCGCGGGAATTTGTTGGGCGTAGACGGCAAAAGTTGCCGCCGATAGCAGTAAGGCCAGGAGCAAGGGGCGCATAAGCAGTTATTTATTAGAATATGCGCGCGCCTCGCCCCAAATAGAAGTAGCGAATCGCGCGCAAAGCATATTCAATAAGGTCTGACCTTATTTATTCATCATTTGTTTGGCCTCAATGCTCAAGGTAGCGTGAGGTACGGCTCTGAGCCTGGCCTTATCGATAAGCTTGCCAGTGACCCGGCAAATACCATAGGTCTTGTTCTCGATCCTCATAACGGCCTTCTCCAGATGGTCGATAAAGGTGATCTGGCGGCTGGCCATCTGGCTCAGCTGCTCTCTCTCCATGCTCATGCTGCCATCCTCCATCGTCATGTAGCGGGCGTCATCGTTGTCGCCGCCCATTTCGTCCTTGCGAGTGATCAATCCCTGCAGGTAAGCTAATTCCTTTTTAGCTGCGTCTAGCTTGCGGTTGATCAATTCCCTGAATTCTCCAAGTTCTGCATCGCTATATCTCATAGTGGGTCCAGTTTGTACTTCTTGTAGGGTGTCTAATACCGATTTAGTGAATTCCGGTTCGTATTTGCGAACCGTTTTTGTTTTCATCTCCGGAATGACCACTTTAACAGGCTTAGCGGGCGGAGCCGGCTTTTTGGCTTCCGGCTTCGGGGGCGCTATAGGCTGTGCAGGTGGTGCGGAAACTGCAATCTTACCGCTGGCAATGGGCGAGGCGGCCGGCTTGGCGGTCGTCTGTACCGACTGTGGCTTGGCGCCGGCAGCAGGTGCTTTTGAAACGGGGGTTGCGGTTGTGTGGGTCTTGGCGGCTGGTTTCGATATATTGGATACAGCTGTGGGCTTTTTGGTAGGCACGGGTATTGATTTTTTAGCTGAAGCTGCGGGGGCAACCTTTTTTGGTACCGGTTTAGCAATACTCTTAGCAACCGGGGCTTTTTTCACGGACTTGCTGCTGCCTGACGAGTGGGCAGGCTTGGAAGCCGCTTTTTTAGCCGGTACTATTTTCTTGACATTCGCGGTCCTTTTAGCGGGCTTAGCCGCTTTCTTTTTGGTTGCCATACAGTTAGGCTTTTTTTGTAACAAACACTTTTAGTGGAATATCATTAACTTCAATTTCAGTGCCATTAGCCGGTTCCTTAACTAATTCGATGGAATCTGCCAAAATTTCCGCGCAAATATAGTCATTAAATTGTGTTAAGGAATCAGTAAGTGGGGGTACGTCTGCTACTTTAACTAAGATCCTGTCTGTAAGATCATAGCCATTGTCCTTACGAATCTTCTGGATACGATTGACAAACTCTCTAGCATTGCCTTCCTGGGCCAGTTGGGGGGTTACCGTGACGTCCAGGGCGACGGTTAGAGCGCTCTTGTTGGCCACTACCCAGCCCGGGATGTCTTCGCTAGTGATATCAACTTCCTGGATAGACAATATTATGGGTTCTTGATTAAGAATCAAAGTAATATTTCCTTCTTTTTCCAATTTTGCTATCTCTTCCTGCGAAAAATTGGCGAGGGCGCTGCTAACGGCCTTCATTTTGGCGCCCAGCTTTTTGCCGAGGGCCACGAAATTGGGTTTTATCTTCTTTTTTATAAAGCTGTTATCGCCATTAAGGTATTCGATCTCTTTTACATTGACTTCGGCGCGGATCAGGTCCTCTACTTTTTGCAGCTGGGCCTTCATACCGGGGTTCAGCACAGGCACCAATACTTTTTGCAAGGGCTGTCTAACCCTGATATTCACCTTCTTACGAAGGGAAAGGATGAGGGAAGAGGTGTCCTGGGCAAGCTGCATCCGCTCTTCCAGCGGGAGGTCGATGAAGCCGGCATCCGCATCGGGGAAGTCAGCATGGTGGACGGAAGCGACCTTGATCCTGCCGGTAGTCTCGTTAAGGTTGGTGAAGAGCCAGTCCGAAAAGAATGGGGAGATCGGGGCCATCAGGCGGCTGATCGTTTCGAGGCATTCGTATAGGGTCTGGTAAGCGCAGATCTTGTCGTGCTCGTACTCTCCTTTCCAAAACCGGCGGCGGCAAAGGCGGACGTACCAATTACTAAGGTGTTCGTCCACAAAATCTTCTATCAGGCGGCCGGCGAGTGTCGGCTCATAGTCGTCCAGGGCGGCGATTACCTTGGCTGTCAGGCTGTTGAGGGAAGACAGGATCCAGCGGTCTATCTCGGGCCTTTCGGCGGGTGGGATATAGGCTTCCTTGAAGACGAAGCCGTCCACGTTGGCGTAGAGGGCGAAGAACTGGTAGGTATTATAGAGGGTGCCGAAGAATTTGCGCTGTACCTCCTTGATACCGTCGATATCGAACTTCATGCTTTCCCATGGGGAGGCGTTGGTGATGAGGTACCAGCGGGTGGCGTCGGCGCCGAACTGGCCGATGGTCTGGAAGGGGTCGATGACGTTGCCTACCCGCTTGGACATCTTATTGCCGTTCTTGTCCAGGACCAGTCCATTGGATACCACGGTCTTGTAAGCCAAACCCGGGTAGCGGGCCTCCAGGTCGGGGCCGCCGAGGCCGGCTTTCTTCAATTCTTCTTGTACCGACTCTTTGATGAGGGCGCCAAGGGCATGCAGGGTATAGAACCAGCCGCGGGTCTGATCGACCCCTTCGGCGATAAAGTCGGCGGGATAGTTCTGAGCGAAGATCTCTTTGTTCTCAAAGGGGAAATGCCATTGGGCGTAGGGCATGGCGCCGCTATCGAACCAGACGTCTATGAGGTCGGCGACCCGGTTCATTGGCCGACCGTCGTCGCTGACCAGGACGATCTCGTCGACATAGGGTTTGTGGAGGTCGGCTGTGACCCGTTGTACAAAAGCTTCGGTGTCTTTGTCTTGCGCTGCGGGCTGCATGAAGCCTGCGGCGACGGCCTTGTATATGGCAGCCTGAAGCTCGGCTATGGAGCCGATGCAGACCACTCTGCGATTGGCAATTTCTTCGTCGGTAGGGTCTTCCGGCAGCTCGGTACGCCATACCGGGAGCGGGGTACCCCAATAGCGGCTGCGGCTTAAGTTCCAATCCACCATATTCTCCAGCCAGTTGCCGAAGCGGCCTTCGCCGGTGGATTTGGGTTTCCAGTTGATGGTCTTGTTGAGCTCGACCATCCTGTTCTTAAGGGCTGTGGTTTTTATGAACCAGGCATCGAGCGGGTAATACAGCACAGGCTTGTCGGTCCGCCAGCAATGGGGGTAGTTGTGTTCGTATTTTTCTATGCGGAAGGCGCGGTTCTCTTTCTTTAGCTTGACGGAGATATCTACGTTGACATCTACGTAGTTAGGGTCGTCCTTGTAGTTTTTGACATAGCGGTTGCTGAACTCCCCGAGGCCGTCGAGGAATTTTCCCTGTTTGTCGACCATGATCAGGATACCTATATTATTCTTCTGGCCGACCTTATAGTCATCCGCGCCGAAAGCCGGGGAAGTATGGACGATACCGGTGCCGTCTTCCGTGGTGACGAAATCGCCGAGGATGACGCGGAAGGGGTCGCCGCCGGCTTTTTCCGGGCTGTTGGCTTCGTAGGGAAGGAGCTGTTCGTATCTTATCCCTTCCAGGTCAGTTCCTTTGAATTCCTGTAAGACCTTCCAGGGCAATATCTTGGCTTCCGGCGTGAATCCGGCGAAGTCGCCATTTTCTCCCTCCGGCTTGAAGTATTTGTTAACCAGTGCTTTGGCGAGGATCACATCAATAGGCAGGTGGGTATAAGGATTGAAGGTCTTGATGAGGACGTAATCGATGCGGGGGCCGACGGTGAGGCCCAGGTTGGAGGGCAGGGTCCAGGGCGTGGTGGTCCAAGCCATGAAGAAAACTTCATCTTCTTTATGGCCGGGGAAGTCGATGGCTTTGAACATAGCCACGATGGTGGTGTCCTTTACATCCTTGTAGCAGCCGGGCTGGTTGAGCTCATGGGAGCTGAGGCCGGTACCCGCTGCGGGGGAATAGGGCTGGATGCTCACGCTTTCGTAGAGGAGGCCTTTTTTATAAAGCTGGGACAGGATCCACCAAAGGGTCTCTATATAGTTGTTTTCGAAGGTGATATATGGGTCTTTGAGGTCGACCCAATAGCCCATCCGTCGGGTCAGCTCGTCCCATTTGTCCTTGTATTTGAGGACCTCGCGGCGGCAGGTTTCGTTATATTCTGCGACGGAGATCTTTTTGCCGATGTCTTCTTTGGTGATGCCCAGCATTTTTTCGACGCCCAGCTCGACGGGGAGGCCATGCGTATCCCATCCGCCTTTGCGTTTGACCTGAAAGCCTTTCATTGTCTTATAGCGGCATACCAGGTCCTTGAGGGTTCGGCTGATAACGTGGTGAATACCAGGCAGGCCGTTGGCGCTCGGGGGGCCTTCGTAGAACACGAAAGGCGTGGCGCCTTCGCGGAGCGAGATGCTCTTTTCGAAAGCTGATTCCGATTCCCAACGAGCCAGGATCTCCTGGCTGATGGCGGGTAAATTCAACTGCTGATATTCTTTATATTTATTGGTCATAGATAACTACTTATTTTCCTTGGGCTCGGGGTTGACCTATGGCTGGCCGGCTCGGGGCCAGTGGTTGGGGGACGCGAATTTACGAAATAAATATGTTTTTTAGCTTCCCGGTCTGTGAAGAGGAGATGAAATGGAAACTGTTAAAGGATTGCCAAAAGCCTGCTAAATCGATTTAAAGAAGGAAATTGGTATTCGCAGTTATTCACATTTCCGGGTTTTGGCACAGTTTATGGTTAGTATTCTCCAGAAAAGCGATACAATGACGGGCAGTCAAATCGCCCGCTCTAAATAAATAATTTGATCTCTTTCTACGGTTTAGGGTTTAGGGGTTAAAAAGGGGGGTATTCCTACTCCCCTTCCTTTTAAAATTCCATTCCCGCCGTGTCAGCCCCCAAAACTCTCCCTTATTCCGTGTACCGCATTGCCTTATTTACGTTTTCCAGATCCCTTGTTGACGTTTTCCAAATCCCTTGTTTACGCATCCCGAGTACCTTTTTACGTCTTCCAAATACCTGATTTTACATAACTACCTTATTCAATGGAGATCCGTAGCCGTCCCGTTTTTAATCTCTGATATTACCTTGCAAAAAACCCGTCTCAAGCGACCAGGCCCGAAGATCTCAATTCCTGAATTACCATTGTAGAGTTCATTTTCTGGAGAAACTACCTTTTTTACCCCGTCAAGGGCCCTCCCGGTTTTTATAGCCGGGAGGGTTTTGTTTTTGGGGACGTGTCCGAATAATCTTGTAAATACGTACGGCGCTCATAAGCAAGATGACGAAGAGGAAGAGGCCGAGGAGGCCCCAGGCCCAGCTCATATTCTGCTTAACGACGACGAGCATGACGATAGCCACCAGGAAGATGGTAGCCACTTCGTTCCAGATGCGCAATTGCTGGGAGGAGAAGCGGAAGATCCCTTTCATCTGCTGGCGGTAGATGACCTGCAGCGAAAAATGATAGCCGTAAAGCCCTATGACGAAGCCCAGCTTTATGACGAGCCAGGTAGGGACAGAGCCGAGGAGGATCATCATCCAGGGGCCGAAGATGAGGGTCAGGATCGCGGAAGGCCAGGTTATGACGACCCAGAGCTTATGGAGCATGATCCTGAACTGTGCCTGCAGGATGCTTTTTTCAGGCTCCGGTCGTCCGGCGGCTTCGGTATTGTAGATAAAGAGCCGGACCATATAGAACAGGCCGCTAAACCAGGTGACGATAAAAATAATGTGGAGCGCTTTTATATAGCTATACATTGGGCAAATTTTCCTTTCAATCCAGTACCATCGTCTTGTCGCCCGCAGCATAGTCTCTGACCCATCCCGCCAATGCCTGCACCCATAGCGGGTTAACGTTAAGGCAGGGGATCATCGTATATGCCTGACCGCCGGCGCCGATAAACGTTTCCTTTCCGCGCA
This sequence comes from Puia dinghuensis, assembly GCA_026224995.1. Taxonomy (GTDB): domain Bacteria; phylum Bacteroidota; class Bacteroidia; order Chitinophagales; family Chitinophagaceae; genus Puia; species Puia dinghuensis_A. The sequence continues at coordinate 193 of JAMFRX010000282.1, read as the reverse complement.
TGGCGATCTCTTCCAGCGTTTCGAGGCAGTCGCTGACGAAAGCGGGACAGAGGATCAGCAGCCTCTTGATCCCTTCTTTGGGCATCTCTTCCAGGCGGATGTCTGTGAAGGGTTCCAGCCAGCCCTTGCCGAGCCTGGACTGGAAGGAGTTGCTGTATTTCCCTGCGGGAATACCCAGCAGCCGCACGATCTC
>JAMFRX010000281.1 GCA_026224995.1 Puia dinghuensis | reverse complement strand
TATTGTTCCAAATGCCATGGCAGCTATGGGGAGGCCGGAGACTATCCCAACCTGCTGATCCCTGAGTCGCTGGTGGGCACGGATTCGCTGTTGTACAAAAGCAATTATCAGAGTCCGCAGTTCATCGACTGGTTCAATAAGAGCTGGTTCGCGCAGGGCGACCATCCGGCGAAGCTGGCGCCTTTCGACGGCTATATCGCTCCGCCGCTGGACGGCATCTGGATCACGGCGCCTTACCTGCATAACGGTTCGGTGCCAACGCTGGAGGCCGTGCTGGACAGCCGGAAAAGGCCTGCCTACTGGTCGCGTGATTACAACGACCCGCAATACGACTATGCCGCAGTGGGCTGGAAGTATGCGCAGGAGGCTGGCCCGGCGCCATCGCCCGGTGCGCCTGCAGAAGGAAGCCGCTCCATCTACAACACGACGCTACCGGGCTATGGCAATTACGGGCATACATTCGGCGACAAGCTCACCGAACAGGAACGGAAGGCCATCATAGAGTACCTGAAAACATTGTAGTGATGCCTGCATGAATCACCCCGGGAGGTGTTAGGCCCGGGAATGGTGTCGGCAACATAGGTAGCAGGGCCGAGGGTGCGGGCAATGGCGGGCGATGGTCGTAGTATTGGATATCGTTGAAAATCCGCTTTCGCAAGGACGTATTGATAGGTGGTGCAGACCGCTATCGCGGCGAGCAGGATGATAAGAAAAGTTAGCTGGCGCATAGGTTTTTTCTTGTTAAATTACTCAGACGCTTTTTGTTTTTGGGTTAAAACACGTTTAATGCGCGAAGATTAATCTTTCGATTAAAACTCTGTTAAGGAGGCTATGTCGAACAGACGTTGGAATGGATGAGTGGTAAAAAGAAAACATGACATTAAAAGAGACCATAGGCTATAAAACGATCGCCGCGTGGATGACTGCAGAGGGGCGGCAGCCTTTTGCCTTCCAGGAAGAAACCTGGGAGCATATCCTTGCAGGGCGATCGGGTCTGGTGAATGCGCCTACGGGATGTGGAAAGACCTTTTCTGTGTTCCTCGGTGCATTGATCGATTTCATCAACCAGCATCCGGCGGATTATCAGACGCGGAGCGGCAGCGGACTACAGCTGCTGTGGATATCGCCCTTACGGGCGCTGGCCAAGGACATTGGAAGGGCGATGGAAGAAGTCATCCGGGGTTTGGGCATACGCTGGCAGGTGGGAACGCGAAACGGAGATACGGACCCGAACGAAAGAGCGCGGCAAAAACGGCGGATGCCGGAAGTGCTTATTATTACGCCGGAGAGCCTGCATCTGCTGCTGGCGCAGAAGGGATATGCGGATGTCTTCAAGCCTTTGAAGATCATCGCCGTGGATGAATGGCATGAGCTGCTGGGCAGCAAGCGTGGCGTACAGGTAGAGCTGGCAGTGGCGCGTATTGCCGGCACGAAAGCGGGGGCTTGCTCTATCATTGGCATCAGCGCGACAATAGGCAACCTGGAAGAGGCGAAGGAGGTATTGCTGGCGTCGTTGGGGGATGGGTTGCAGGAGCCGGCGGGCGAGCATGGTTTCATCGTGCGGGCGGTGATCGCCAAGCCCATAGAAGTAGAGTCGATATTACCGGATGAGATAGAAAAATATCCCTGGGCCGGACATCTGGGGCTAAAGCTTGTTCACAAGGTCATTCCGATCCTGGAAAGCAGCAGGACGACGCTGATCTTCATCAATACACGGGGCATGAGCGAGACCTGGTATCAGACCCTGCTAAATGTATGCCCTGATCTTGCGGGGGCTATCGCCTTGCATCACGGCTCCATCGATATGGAGCTGCGCAACTGGGTGGAAGATGCCTTACACGAAGGAAAGCTGAAGGCGGTCGTCTGTACGGCCAGCCTCGATCTTGGCGTAGACTTCCGGCCGGTAGAGACGGTGATACAGGTAGGCAGCCCCAAGGGGGTAGCCCGCTTCCTGCAGCGCGCGGGGCGTAGCGGGCATCAGCCCGGGGCGGTGAGCAAGATCTATTTCCTTCCTACGCATTCGCTGGAGCTCATGGAAGCCGCCGCGCTGAAGGCGGCGATGGAAGAGAAGCTCATCGAGAGCCGCGAGCCGATGCTATTGTGTTTCGATGTGCTGATCCAATACCTGAGCACGCTGGCCATATCGGATGGGTTTTATCCGGCGGACCTGTTCACTGAACTAAAGAAGACATACTGCTACCGGGAGATGACGGAAGACGAATGGCGGGAGATCCTGCATTTCATTACCGCAGGCGGGGTGGCGCTGCAGCAATATGACGAATACCGTAAGGTAGAGATCATGGAAAACGGGCTATATAAGATCAACAGCCGGCGTGTGGCCATGCGGCATCGGCTGCACATCGGTACGATCGTCAGCGAGCCTATGCTGAAGGTGCGGTTCACGAGCGGTGGCTATGTGGGCGTGATAGAAGAATATTTTATCTCAAGGCTGGAGCCGGGTGAGACGTTCACGTTGGCGGGTAGGAATTTAGAGCTGGTGATGATCAAGGACATGACGGTGCTGGTGCGTAAGTCGAATGCGAAGAAGTCGAGGGTGCCCAGCTGGAATGGCGGGCGGATGCCGTTGTCGGCTAACCTGGGGATGATGCTGCGGCGGAAGCTGGATGAGGCTTCGCAAATGATGGAAGACACACCTGGAATGATGAATGACAAATCGGGCATGATAGATGGCACGTCGGGCGAGCCAGATATCGAGCTGCGGGTGCTTCGGCCTTTGTTCCAGCTGCAGGCGGAGCTCTCTTATATGCCGCGGGAGAACGAGCTGCTGATCGAGCAGATCGAGACCAAGGACGGCTTCCATTTATTTGTCTATCCTTTTGAAGGTCGTCTGGTGCACGAGGCGATGGCCGCGCTGCTGGCGTACCGGCTCAGCAGGGTTACGCCGATAAGCTTTTCGTTCGCAATGAACGACTATGGTTTCGAGCTGCTTAGCGATCAGCCGATACCGTTGGACGACTCGAACGTCTATGAGCTCTTTAGCCCCGAAGCGTTGACGGCCGATATTCAGAGGAGCGTCAACAGCGCGGAGATGGCCCGGCGGAAGTTCCGGGATATTGCTGTTATCGGGGGGCTGATCTTCCAGGGCTATCCTGGTGAGTATGCGAAGGCGCGTCACCTGCAGAGCTCGGCGGGGCTGCTCTTCAATGTCTTCGCCGAATACGATCCGAATAATCTCCTGGTCCGCCAGGCTTATAACGAAGTGATGGACCAGCAGATGGAGGAAAGGCGGCTGCGGAATATGCTGGAGCGGGTGAGCCGGGGGAAGATGGTGCTACGCTGGCCGCAGCGGCTGACGCCGTTTTGTTTTCCGTTGAAAGTAGACAGCATGCGGGAGGACCTGTCCAGCGAAAAGCTGGAGGACAGGGTCAGGCGAATGCAGGCGCAGCTTCGTTAGGTGTGTGGTGGAGCTATAGCCTGTGGACAGAGCGCGTTATTTCATGTATTTGAGCTGGGTGGCGTACAGTATGACAAACAGGGCGGTAAAAAGGACCGTGAAGGCGAGGCTAAAGCCTGACAGAGCGGAGGCGCCGATGAAGATATAGGTGCTGAGGGTGGGCAGGACCTCGCCGACCACATAGAGATAGAAGCCGGTTTTTTTAAGCTGGCGCATCATCACGGCGCCATAGATGCAAAGGAGGACGGCGACGACGCCCAGGAGGAGGATCGCGGTCCTGTTGTCATAGGTCTTGGTGGCGACGCCTATGGGGTCAGGGCCTTGCAGGTTACGCGCCCAGGATGGGGCTTGGGCCATCTTGTCCTGGTTGGAGATTACCGCGTCATAGAATTTCTTAGCGTTGAATGAGTAATAGAGCTGGAACAGCAGGGCCAGACCACTGCCGATGAAGGTCAGGATGGTGAGGACGTTCAGCATATCAGGAAGCTTGCGGGGCTCTTCCAGCAGGTTAACCTGATCGGAGGGGCGGTTGAGATCGGCCATAATAGTCTGGTTTTAGTCCGTCTAAAGTAAATACAATTTTCAAGAACCGCCAAGCAAGGGATGAAATATAGTTTCTTCCTACCTTGCATCCTTAATAAATCTATGCAGCCAGCATTTCCATACCGTATCCGGGAGCAGCAGCTTTGGCTTTCGCCTGACAGGTGTATCTATTGGGAGGAGGAGCAGTCGCTGATCGTTTCGGACCTGCATTTTGGGAAGACCGGTCATTTTCGCAAGGCCGGCATTGCCGTTCCGCAATCCGTGTATAAGGAGGATCTCTTACGGCTGCTTTGCCAGGTTCAATATTTCCGGCCCCGCCAGCTGCTGGTGGTAGGCGATCTCTTTCATAGCCGGGAGAACAAGGAGCTTTCTTTGTTCCTGAAATGGCGGGAAGACTTTCCTGATCTGGGCATTCACCTGATACAGGGCAATCATGATATTCTGCATGAAAGCTGGTATGCGAAGGCGGGGATCGGGCTAAGCCGGGAAACCCTGTCCGTCGGACCTTTTTCGTTTGTCCATGATATAAATGATATTGGGGGAGATGCCGGGGGCATCGATGGGCATGCCGCGTCGGGCAAGGGCGCGTATTATTTCTCCGGGCATATCCATCCCGGCATCCGCATCAGGGGTATGGGCAAGCAGAGTCTGCAGTTCCCTTGTTATTATTTCGGCAGCGACTATGCGGTGCTCCCGGCATTTGGGCGGTTTACGGGGACGGTGTCGATAGCCCCTGCGCCGGAAGACAATGTCTTTGCCATCCTGCCAGGGATCTTACAGATCCAGTAGTTTACTGTCTGCGAGCTTAATTCATCTTCTTCTTGAGCGTGGTCACCTGGTCCTGGAGGTTGCTCACCAGGTTAGCCAGCTGATTGACATCCCAACGGTGCTGGGTATTGGCTTTGCTGATGACCATCTGGGCCTTCCACACTTCGATGACGTCGTCCGAGTTAACGTTGTAAGGCTGATACGCCGTATTGTCACTTACCAGGGTGAGCTTGTTCCTGGATTTGTTATTTTTCATCACTCTTTTGTAGACGATGCCCTCGTTGCGGGAAACGACGATATAGGTCTGGTTGCTCTTCACTTCTTCCAGGTCGTCGACCTTCTCTCCTACGATGACCGAGCCGCTGGGTGTCGGCAGCATGGAATCTCCTACGATCTCGAAGGCGCGGTAGTTGCCCGGGGCGAGCATCGGGAGGGTAAAGGTGTTGAGCTCGTCCAGAAATTCGGGGTCGGCATAGCCTGCCAGGTAACCGGCGGCGGCTTTTACCGGCACCAGCTGGATCTCGTTGCTGGCGGCGATGAGCTTCTGGGCCCTCCGTTTGGAAATGTAGCTGCTTCCCTTGGTATCGCTAAGCTCCTTGCGTAACAGATCGTCCAGGGTGAGCTTGAACATATCCGAGATCGTCTCCAGCACTTCCAGCCGGGGTTCGGCTCTTTCTTCTTCATACGCGCCCAATAAGGAGCGTTTAATACCCAACTTAGCGGCAAATTCTTCCTGAGTCCAGCCCCGCAGCTTGCGGAGATACTTGAGGTTTTGACCTGCGACTGACATAGGCTAATATATTTAGCACTAAGATACTAACATATTTAACAAATCAAAAAAAATATTTTCCGGCAAGAGGGACGGCCGGGGTGGGCAATTTTTCAAAGTTGGGCTGCAACCGTCTTTCGGCTGGGGATGCAGAGTAAATGCAGGGGGAGGAAAAGGCCTCCCGAAAGGGGGGCGTGGGTGCTTTTTTCGTACATTTGCTTCCCTGTCAATTTGACCTTCCGGCAAGGATAGCATCAAATTTGACTGTATTTACGGTTGCATAATTAAAAATCACTAATACTTAAGTAGTTATGTTAGGTATTCTATCAAAAATATTTGGCGGCAATAAGAGCGAAAAGGATATCAAGACTATCCAGCCGTTGGTTGGAGAGATCAACAGCCATTTTGTTGCTTATAAATCTCTGACCAATGATCAGTTACGGGGGAAGACCGTAGAATTCAAGGCCCGGATAGCGGAACATCTTGGGAAGATAGACACGCAGGTCGCGGAGCTGAACAAGAAGGCCGAGGAACTGCCCTTTAGCGATATCAACGGAAAAGATGTCATTTACCAGGAGATAGACGCGTTGAAGAAGGAGCGGGACGAGCAGATAGAAGAGGTGTTGGAGACCCTGCTGCCGGAAGCCTTTGCTGTAGTCAAGGAAACAGCCCGGCGTTTCAAGGAAAATGATGAGCTGGTGTCGACGGCTACCGAGCTGGACCGCAGCCTGAGCGTGAAAAAAGAGCATATCCGCATAGATGGCCAGCAGAGCGTATACAACAATTCGTGGATGGCTGCGGGAACTCCGACCACCTGGAACATGCTGCATTATGACGTGCAGCTGATCGGTGGCACGGTGCTGCACCAGGGAAAGATCGCGGAAATGGCTACGGGTGAGGGTAAGACCCTGGTGTCGACCCTGCCAGCCTATCTGAATGCGCTGTCGGGAGAAGGGGTGCATATCGTGACCGTCAACGATTATCTTGCCCGTCGTGACTCGGAATGGAATGGTCCCATCTTCGAATGGCTGGGGCTGACGGTCGACTGCATCGACAAGCATGAGCCTAACAGCGAATCCCGCCGGAGGGCGTATCTCGCGGACATCACCTATGGCACCAATAATGAATTCGGTTTCGACTACCTGCGTGATAACATGGTGCATTCGCCGGATGAGATGGTACAGCGCAAGCACCATTATGCCATGGTGGATGAAGTGGACAGCGTGCTGATCGACGATGCGCGTACACCTTTGATCATTTCCGGTCCCGTCCCCAAGGGCGACGACCAGCAATATCATATTTTAAAGGGCCGCGTTGAGAAGCTATTCGACGCCCAGCGCCGTGTAGCCAACCAGTTTCTGATCGAAGCGAAGAAGAAGCTGGCTGAAGGCAACGATGACCCGAAGGATGGGGGACTGGCGTTGATGCGTTCCTGGAGGGGCCTGCCGAAGTCCAGCGCGCTGATCAAATTCCTGAGCGAGCCGGGCATCAAGGTAAGGCTGCAGAAATCCGAGAACTACTATTTAGCTGACCAGCAGAAGGAAATGCCCAGGGTCGATGCAGAGCTGTTCTTTACTATCGACGAGAAGAACAATTCGGTGGATCTCACGGACAAGGGCATCCAGATGATCACTCGCGAGGGCGAGGATCCGGAGTTCTTTATCCTGCCGGACATCGGCGTCAAATTGGCCGAGATAGAGAAGGGTCAGCCGGATGGCGATGATAAGCTGCAGCGGAAGGAAGCCTTGCTGAATGAATATGCCATTAAGGCGGATCGTATCCATACGGTACAGCAGCTGCTGAAGGCCTATACCCTCTTTGACAAAGACGTAGAATACGTTGTTATGGAGGGGCAGGTGAAGATCGTGGACGAGCAGACGGGCCGTATTCTGGACGGAAGACGCTATAGTGACGGCCTGCACCAGGCCATCGAGGCGAAGGAGAACGTGAAGATCGAGGCCGCCACGCAGACCTATGCGACGGTGACGTTGCAGAACTATTTCAGGATGTATCACAAGCTAGCCGGGATGACGGGTACGGCAGAGACGGAAGCATCGGAGCTCTGGGACATCTATAAATTAGACGTGGTCACCATCCCTACCAATGTGCAGGCTATCCGCAAGGATCAGCAGGACCTGGTGTTCAAGACCAAGCGGGAGAAATACAAGTCTGTCATCGACGAGATCGAGAATCTTCGCGCGGCGGGCCGGCCTTCCCTGGTGGGCACCACCTCGGTGGAAGTCAGCGAGCTCCTGAGCAAGATGCTACAGGTCAAGAAGATCCCACATAATGTACTGAACGCAAAACAGCATGCGCGGGAAGCGCAGGTCGTAGCCGAAGCCGGCCTGGCCGGAGCGGTGACGATCGCCACCAATATGGCAGGTCGTGGTACGGATATCAAGCTGGGGCCCGGCGTAAAAGAAGCGGGTGGCCTGGCGATCATCGGCACGGAGCGGCATGAAAGCCGCCGGGTAGACAGACAGCTGAGAGGCCGTTCTGCCCGTCAGGGTGATCCCGGCACGTCGCAGTTCTATGTTTCCCTGGAAGACGACCTCATGCGGATGTTTGGCAGTGACCGGATTGCCTCCCTCATGGATAAAATGGGCTATAAGGAAGGAGAGGTCATCCAGCACGGCATGGTGACGAAAAGCATAGAACGGGCGCAAAAGAAAGTGGAAGAGAACAACTTCGGTATCCGGAAACGGCTGCTCGAATACGATGACGTGATGAACAAGCAGCGGAATGTCGTTTATAAGAAGCGTAATCACGCCCTGTTTGGCGACCGGCTGGCGCTCGACCTGGACAACGCCTTTTATATCGTTGCCGAGGGTCTGATCAATTCCTTCAGGGAACAGGACGACTTCGAAGGCTTTAAGCTATCTACGATCGTGAACTTCGGCATCGATACGCAAATAGGCGCCGATGAATTCCTGAAAGGCGATGTCAACCAGCTGGCTGAGAAGCTATACCAGGAGGCCACGCAAAACTACGAGCACAAGCTGGCCGAGCTTCGCAAGCAGGCGCTGCCGGCCTTCGTGAATATCCGGACTACCCAGGGCAATCATGTGGAAAACGTGGTCGTGCCCTTTACGGACGGAAAGAAACGTATCAACGTGCTGGCCCATCTGCAGAAGACGCTTACCACCGAAGGACGCGAGCTCACGAATGCCGTGGAAAGGCAGATCACGCTGAGCATCATCGACGATACCTGGAAGGAGCATCTGCGGGATATGGACGACCTGAAGCAAAGCGTTCAGACGGCTTACCTCGAACAAAAAGACCCGCTGGTGATCTATAAGGTGGAGCCTTCGAGCTGTTCCGCCGGATGGATGGCGACGTCAACAGGAATATCATAAGCTTCCTCTGCCATAGCGGCATCCAGCAGTCCAACCAGCAGCAGGCAACGATCCGTGAAGGCCGCGAGCAGAAAACGGATATGAGCAGGATGCGGGTACGCAAGGACGAGATGGCTACGGCGCCTGCCGTTGATGGGCCTGGTCCCCGAATCGATGCGTCGCAGGGAGGCAGAGGGATACCTCAGGAAGGAGGAAAAGACTACTATGAGCCAAGCGAGCCTGTCCGTCAGGAGCCGGTGAAGGTAGGGCCGAAGATCGGGCGCAATGATGCTTGTCCCTGTGGGAGCGGAAAGAAGTATAAGAACTGCCATGGGAAGGATGCGGTGTAGGAATACATTCATCCTATCGTATGGCCTGTTGCTGGCGAGTACCGCCGCAACTGCGCAATATACCGGCTTCAACCCGCGAGAGCTTACCCGCCTTAAAGCATGGGTGAAAAGCGACCGCGAAGTCAAGGGCTTCTATGACTCCCTGCTGCAGGCAGCCGATGCGGCGCTGCAGGACGAGCCGAATCCCATAGACACCATCCGAACGGAAGGATTGCTGAAGGGCGATCCCCGGAAGATCGCCACCTGGACCTCGCTGGCAGACCTGCAGAAGATGTATGCGCTGGCGCTGGCCTACAGGCTCAAGGGCGACAGCTACTATCTCGATAAGGCCGAAGTGTACCTATATGCCTGGGCTACTACCAATAGCTCCAGGGGGGACCCTATCGACGATACGAATCTCGACCCCGCCATCGAGGCCTATGATATGCTAAAGAAGAAGCTGACGCCGGGAGAGGATAGCATCATCAGCAGATGGCTACGACGCACTGCGGCGGCCGAGCTAAACGCGCCTTACAACCGGCATGGCCGCGCCACCTCCTATAACAACTGGCATTCCCACCGTCTGAAGATCGTAGGCGAGATCGCCTTTACCATCGGGGACACTGCCCTGCAGGGCTATACAGTCAGGGAGCTGAAGGTACAGATCGCGAGAAACCTCAACCCCGACGGGTCCAGCGCCGACTTTGTGACCCGCGACGCGCTGCACTACCACCTTTATGACCTGGAGCCGCTGCTCCGGCTTGCCATTGTCCTGCGTCGGGCCACGGGTGTCGACTACTACTCCTATACAGACACTTCGGGGGCCTCGATCAAGAAGTCTGTGGATTGGCTCCTACCCTGGCTGGACGGGCGGAAGACGCATGCCGAGTTCGTCAACAGCACTGTAGAGTTCGACCGGAAGCGGGCGCAGAACGGCGAGACATCGTATAAGGCCGGGACGCTATTTGAGCCTAAGAATGGGGTCGCTACCCTGCTGCTGGCGGTTTATTTCGACGAGGGGATGCTGGGGCTTGCCCGCCGCCTCCTGGGCACAGCGGACAGGTATCCGGCATGGCAGGCGGTGGTGGATGCGCTAGGGCATTGAGCGGATTTTCCGAAGCTCGAGGGGGTGAATGCGCTGGGGCAAGGATGAGCGGGCTGGTGGAAGCCATTGTTTTCTCTAATTTCACGCCATTATGAGAAAATCACTAACCACGCTATTGCTTGCTGCCGGCTTCTCCGCGGCCATTGCGCAGCAAAGACCACCTAGTCAGCAAGCCCCGGCCGGCGCCAATGCCGGAACACGTCCCGCTACGGCGACGCCGCGCCAGGAAGTCAAACCTTACAAGGAAGTAATAACCGAAAAAGCGGTTAGCCATCCCGGTTTGTTCACCGTCCACCGGGTAGAGGACAAATGGTATTTCGAGATCCCCGACTCTATTTTTGGCCGGGATATCCTGGTAAACACCCGCTATGGTAAGACGGCTGCCGGCGGCAACTACGGCGGCGAGCAGGTGAATCTGCAGACTATTCAATGGCAGAAGGGACCTTCCCATACCGTGTTCATGCGGGTGCTGACGATCGTGAGTGTCGCGGCGGACAGCAGCGAACCTATCGCTCAGGCGGTACGCAACTCCAACCTGAACCCCATAGCTGCCGCCTTCGACGTGCGGGCCTATGGCAAGAGCGCCGACTCGACCAGCGGAACGGTAGTCATAGAGGTAACGGATTTCTTTAAAGGGGATAACCAGCCTATAAGCCTGACGCCCGCCATTAAGAGAAGGTTCATGTTGTCGGCCATCTCCCCTGAAAGGAGCTACATAGAGAGCATCCACACTTATCCCATCAATACGGAAGTCCGAACGGTGAAGACATTTCTGCCTCCTCCCAATGCTCCGGCGGCTCCCGCAGCAGGAGGCCGTAATCCTGTAGGCGAATTGCCGGCGGCCGAAGTGAGCGGCGCGGTGACGGTGGAGCTCAACAACTCTTTTTATTTACTACCAAAGACGCCTATGCGCAAACGGCTCTTCGATCCGCGGGTAGGTTTTTTTGCCAGCAGGTATACGGTCTATGGGGACGACGAGCAGCGGGTGGAAGAAGACGAGTTCATCCACCACTGGCGGCTGGAGCCTAAAGACGAAGACATAGAAAAATGGAAGCGCGGGGAACTGGTGGAGCCTAAAAAGCAGATCGTCTATTATATCGACCCTGCCACTCCCAAGAAATGGAGGCCTTATCTGATAGCTGGCATCAACGACTGGCAGGTCGCCTTCGAGAGGGCGGGCTTCAAGAATGCCATCGTCGGGAAGGAATGGCCGGAAGATGACAAGACGATGAGCCTGGAAGATGCGCGGTTCTCCGTGATCCGGTATTTCGACAGCGATATTGAGAATGCCTATGGACCGAATGTCGCGGACCCCCGCAGCGGGGAGATCCTGGAGACGCATATTGGCTGGTATCACAATGTGATGAAGCTGGTACACGACTGGTATATGATCCAGACGGCGGCGGTAGAGCCACGTGCCCGCAAGATGAAATTCGACGATGCGTTGATGGGCGACCTGATCCGGTTTGTGTCCTCACACGAGGTCGGACATACGCTTGGCCTCCGGCATAATATGGGCAGCAGCAGCAAGACACCTGTAGAGAAGCTCCGGGACAAGGCCTGGGTAGAGGCCAACGGGCATACGGCTTCCATCATGGATTATGCGCGTTTTAACTACGTGGCGCAGCCCGAGGACAATATCGGCCCGAAGGGGCTGTATCCCCGGATCGGCGACTACGACAAGTGGGCGATCATGTGGGGCTATAGGGGCATCGCGGGCACGAAGGACCAGGAGGAGGATAAGAAGATCCTGAACAAGTGGATCATCGACAGCCTGGGTGCCAATCCACGCCTGTGGTTCGGCGGTGAAGGGCAGAATTTCGACCCGCGGGCGCAGACGGAAGATCTAGGCGACAATAGTATGAAGGCCAGTGAATATGGTATCAGGAACCTCAAGCGTATCCTGCCCAGCCTGCCGGAATGGTGCCGGGAGGAAGCTGACCGATATGAGAACCTGGACGAGATGTACGGGCAGCTGGTTACCCAGTTCGCCAGGTATATGGGGCATGTGACCAAGAACGTGGGAGGCGTGCAGGAGACTTTCAAGAGCATAGAGCAGCCCGGCGATGTCTATGAAGCGACGCCCAAGGCGACGCAGCGTGAAGCCGTAGAGTTTTTGAATAAGCAGCTGTTCGCTACGCCGGCCTGGCTGCTGAACAAAGACATCCTGAATAAATTCAGCAATCCCGGATTAGAAGAGCAGGTGAGCATCGTACAGGCCAATACGCTGAAGAGCCTGCTGTCGGCCGCCCGGCTTTACCGGCTTTCCATCTGCACTGGCAGGTATGGCCTTAGCGCTTACGGCGTGGACGACCTCCTCACCGATACGAAAAAAGGAGTGTGGACGGAGTTGCCAACTGGCGCCGCCATCGATATCTACCGGCGTAACCTGCAAAAGCAATATATCCAGGCTTTGGTCCTGCTGCTCAATGCGGAGCCGCCGCCACCGCCGCCGGCGAACCTGCCGAGGGGGCTCGTGGTGTTCACCGGAGATATCCGGTTCACGGACGTACCGTCGCTGGCGAGGGCGCAGCTGGTAGAGCTGAGGAGCGAGATAGCCGCGGCTCTTTTGAAGGAGGGAGATAAGATCAGCAAGTATCATCTCCTAGACGTGCAGGAAAGGATCAAGCAGGCGTTGAACCCGAAACAATAAACAACTAACGACTACAGGCCCCCGCTCCGCGGGGGCTTTTTTATTTGCCTGCCCGTACGAAGGCGCTGCGGATCGGCTGTGGTACGGGGCTATCTTCCCCTTTTATCGCCTTCCACAGGACGGCATTCATGAGATCGTCCGGTATCCTGTCTGCATCGGAGAGATCAAAGTGCCGGGACAGCTCCGCCGAAGGGGTCGAAGCCGTATTGCGGGTATTGATGTCGACTTCGGCAGGCGAGGCGGTGAAACCAGTCGTATCCGGCAGGTTCGTAAAGCAGCTCCAGAGGGGAGTGGAAGCCGCATCGTACTGGCTCATGGGTGGAAGGCCGAGGATCAGCTCCATGGTGCGAAGGATGGAAGTCGTAGAGTACAGGGTATGGTTGACGGAATGGCGGTGGATATAGGGGCTGATGACATAGGCCGGGGAGCGGTGGGCGTCCACATGATCGGGCCCATCCTGGGCGTCGTCTTCGAGCACGAAGATGGCGGACTGCTGCCAGATGGGGCTATGGGAGATATGCTCTACGAGCCTGCCGAGGGCGAGGTCGTTATCCGCGACCTGGGAGATGGGGCTGTAAGCGCCCTTATAAAGGCCGCTGGTATGGTCGTTGGGAAGATAGATGGTGCTGAACCGCGGCAAGGCACTCGCCTTTACCAGGGAGTCGAAGTCGGCTTCGAAGACCGATTCGCGGGTGACATCCTGGATGCCTAGATTCCAGCCGGGATATCGTCGGCAGTAGTGTTCCTCTTTTTTGAGAATAGGCAGGGTCGGATAGCCGTTGTCCATAAATTCTCCGTAGTTGCGGAAAGAGATCCCTGCGCGACCGCAATAATCCCATATAAAGCCTTTGGTAGGATTGGCCACGGCGCGGCTGCCGTCGAAGTCGTAATCGCCGCCTCTGCCGCTGTAGTTGGTGGGCCAGTTCTTCTCTACGAAGTCAGTGGCATAGCCTGCCATGGACCAGTTGTGTCCGTCGGCGCTCACCTCGGCGTTGACGTAGAAATTATCCAGCAGCACGAAATCATCTGCGAGCGCATGCGCATTGGGCGTAATCTGGCGGCCGAACAGGCAGAGGCTGCTATCGCCATTGCCGCGGGACATGTCGCCGAGGATCTGGTCATAGGTCCTGTTCTCCTTGAGTACATAGAAGACATATTTGATAGGCGAAGGATCGCCGGGCCGAATGGGGATGGGGTTACCCGCTTCGCCGGAAGCTGTGTTCTCTATCGCCCCGGAATAAGGCGTGTTGGCATAGACCTGCTGCGTATAATGGGTCAGCTCCGTAGCGGTGGGAACGGGGATCACCGAAAGAGAGCCCTTGAGCATATTGCCGATATATTGCCGCTGGTGCTGCGCCGAATCGGATCGCTTGTACGTGGCAGTATGCCCCAGTGGATTGGGTCCGTAAGGATTCGCCATCGAGGACATGCCCTTGCCGTTGGTGACGAGCAGGCTTCGGCCGGCGAGGCGTACGCAGGTTGGGTACCAGCCAACGGGGATGAAGCCTTTGGAAAAGCTATGACCGGGGTGAGTGATATCGAAGACGGCCAGGTAGTTGTTGTCGGCGTTGGCGATGTAGAGGCTATGAGTCTTAGGGTCGAGGGCCAGGCTGTTGGTGGTGGAGCCGATGGGAGCATCGGGCGAGAGGGCGGTATGGAGCGTTTCGACGACAGTATGGGTGGACAGCTGGATCACCGACACCGAATTGGAATTGGCGTTGGCTACATACAGGAACCGACCCTTGCGGTCGATCGCCATATCGGTAGGATGATCGTCCGTAGATACGGAGTCCTGCAGGCGCTGGTGTTCCGTGTCGTAGATCCAGACCTTGCGACCGCCCCAGGCGGAGATATAGAGCTGTGGCTTCGTGGGGGACAGGAGGCAGGTGTAGGCTTCCGCACCGAGGGGAGTCCGGGAAAGCAATTTGTCGGTGAGGAGGTCGAAGATATAGAGGGCGTCATCTTCTTTGGTGACGACATAGAGCCTATTGCGGGCCTCGTCGAGGGTGAGGCCGGTGGGGCTGATCTTATTGATGGGCCACGGCTTTCCGAGGATGAGGGTATCCGGCGAGATAAGGGTGTCGCCGGTGAGGGTATAGCGGATGATCCAGTCGTCATTGCCGCCGGAAACATAAAGCCAGGGATGCTTCTTGCTGAACATCAACCCCAGCCAGGATTTGGCGATGGGGATGGAGGCCGTTACCCGTTGCTGCCGGAGGTCGACCAGGTCGATGGTCTGACGGCCGTTGCCGTTGTTGGTGACGGCGGCATGGACGCCATCGGGAGCCAGCGCGATGTTGAGGGGGAGGTCGGCGCTCAGGGCGATGGAAGCGCCTGCGGGGGTGAGCCACCAGCCCGTGGGAAGCTGGGTTCGGGCTTCCTGGGAGCGGGCATCGCCGGGAAAGGCCGCGAAAAAGAGGAAGAAGGCAATAACGGAAAAGAAATGGTTCATGGGATAAAATTAACCTGTAATTGTTACATGCATATTAACAACAAGACCCCCTTTTTCAAGGGGGCCTTGTTGTTTGGGCTATGCTCAGCCAGGCTTTATTCTTTATTCGAGACCGTATTTGATCATGTATCGATGATAGAGCTGCGTCTGCTTGTTGTCCAGGCTAACTTCGCGACCCTGGATAAAGGCGTGTTCGATGATGCTGGTGCGCATGTCGAGGATATCCCCGGCGCTGATGACGATGTTGGCATCTTTACCGACTTCGAGGGAGCCGGTGCGGTCGTCGATGCCGCAGATCTTGGCGGCATTGAGGGTGATGGCCTGCAGCGCCTGTTCTTTGGAGAGACCGTAGGCGACGGCGGTCCCGGCATTGAACATCAGGTTGCGGTAGCGGGCTTCTTCGTGATTGTCGTTGAGGGCGAACAGGACGCCGGCTTTTTGCAAGACCGCGGGTGTCTTGAAGGGCTGGTCGACGTCATCGTCTTCCGTAGTCGGCAGGGCATGCAGCTGCTGGAGGATGACGGAGATATTGTTCTGCTTGAGAAGGTCGGCGATCAACCAGCTTTCGCTGCCGCCGACGATGGTCACGTCGAAGCCGAACTCTTTGGCGAAGTCTATGGCTACGAGCATCTGCTTGATCTGGTCGCCGTGAACGAAGAGCTTCTGCTGTTTGGTGTATAGTCCTTTTACGGCTTCGAATTTCAGGTTGGTCTCCTTGTGCGTGGGTTCTGCCGCATAGGCTTTGGCTTCACGGAAGAAGGCTTTGAGCTCTTCGATCTTCGCCAGGGCCTCTTTCACGGGGTCGGGAGGAGGAGCACCGCCGCCGCGTCCGCCACCGCCACCTCCACCGAAGCGTCGCGGGCGGGTGATGAAGGTCGGGAGGTTCACATGGATGGCGTTGTCCATTTTATAAGCGGCGTCTTCCCAGTTCCAGGCGTCGAGCTGGACGATGGTAGACGAGCCGCTGATGGTGCCGCCTTCCGGGGTGGTGCCGGCCAGCAGGACGCCATTGGACTTGAGCGTGTTGATGATCTTGGAGTCGGTGTTATACGCTACGATGGAGCGGACGCTGGGATTGAGGTCGCCGAGCTCTTCGAAGTCGTTGGAGCCGCGGACGCCGCTGCCGATCTCTTTGAGGCCGAGGTCGGTGACGGAGAGGATGAGCCCGGGATAGACCTGTTTGCCCTTGGCGTTGATGGTCAAGCCGCCTGCGTCGCTTTGGAGGACGATATCGGGGCTCACCAGGACGATCTTACCATTGTTGATCTGGACGGTGCCGTTCTCTATGACCTGGCCGTTGCCGACATGGATGGTGCCACCGTAGATAGTGATCATGCCTTTAGCCGGTTTGGCGGGGTAGACGTCGTCCTGGGCCTGGACTGTAGCTGTGAACAGCAGCAGGATGGCGAAGAATATAGTTGATAGAAGTTTCATTAGTCTGTTTTTAATTTTTTGCTTCGGTGTTTGCGGTATTGTCGTCGCCATCGCTTTCGTCGATCGTCAGCAGGCCATCATGATGGGCGTGGTCACCGCAGCTGAGCTCTATATGATAGCTGGGGGTGGCAGGCGCCATGGCTGTGCCGGATCGTTTTTCACCAACCAGCTTTTGGACGAGCCGGTTGCGTTCCGAGGCAATGTATTTCCGCATTTGCGCGTCGTGGTCGAGATCATAGTAGACGATGCCGTCGACGATGGTCTTCTCCGCCCGTGCATAGATGCTCAGGGGATTGTCGCTCCAGAGGACGAGGTCGGCGTCTTTACCTTCTTTGATGCTGCCTACGCGATCAGCCACATGGAGGGCTTTGGCTGGGTTGAGGGTCACCATCTTAAAGGCTTCCTCTTCCGAGAGGCCACCGTATTTGACGCTTTTGGCGGCTTCCTGGTTGAGGCGACGGGCCTGTTCGGCGTCGTCCGAATTTATGCAGACGTTTAGCCCCTCTTTTACCATGATCGTGGCATTATAGGCTATGGCATCCTGCACTTCCATCTTATACGCCCACCAGTCGGAAAAAGTTGATGCGCTGCTGCCGTGCGCTTTCATCTTATCGGCTACCTTATAGCCTTCGAGGATATGGGTGAAAGTGTTGACAGTGAAGCCGAACTTATCGGCTACGCGCATGAGGGCGGTGATCTCGCTCTGCACGTAAGAGTGGCAGGTGATAAAACGTTTGTGTTCCAGGATCTCTACGAGGGCGTCCAGCTCGAGGTCCCTGCGGGTGGCGGCGGGTGCAGCCTTACGTTGACGCTGGTAGTCGCGTGCCCGGGTAAAGGCATCCATGAGGACTTCTTCCACACCCATCCTCGTATCGGGGAAGCGGTTATTGGACTGGGAGGTGGTGCGCTTGACGTTCTCACCCAAAGCGAATTTGATGAAGGGGTCCCAGTTCCTGAACTTCAGGCCTTCGTCGTCTACTCCCCAACGCAGCTTGATCAGCTGGGTCTGGCCGCCGATGGTGTTGGCGGAGCCGTGGAGGATATGCGAGCTGGTGACGCCGCCAGCCAGCTGGCGATAGATGCTGACGTCTTCGGGGTTGAGGTTATCGGCGATGCGGACCTCCGAGGTAACGGACTGGGCGCCTTCGTTGATGGAGAAGGCGGCGATATGCGAGTGTTCGTCGATGATGCCGGGAGCGAGGAATTTGCCGGTGCCGTCGATGACGGTAGCGTCGCCGGCGGCGAGGTTCTTGCCAACCTTTGCGATCTTTCCGGCTTTGACGAGGACGTCGGTATTAGCGAGACGGCCTTCTTTTTCGTTTGTCCATACCGTGGCATTTTTAATCAGCAGATCGTGCTGAGCAGGAAGGCTGTCCCAGCCATAGCCGTCGAAGGGATAGAGCACTTTTCCCAGCCGCATGGGGCGGCGGCGTGCCGTGGAGCCCGTGTCGGCCGGGGTGGCTTTGGAAAAGGAGGCCGTCCAGATCACCAGGTTACCGGAAGAGTCGGTGCCATTGCCGTTGAAGACGTCGCCGTTGATGGTGCCGCTGAGGTGGGTAGAGCCGCCGGGGCGTCCAGCGCCGGGTCTTCTGCCGGGGGCATCGCCGCCGGGTGTTTCACCACCGCCGGGTCTGGCGCCCCGTGCGCCGCCGCCAGTAGCGCCGGTGAGGCCGCCGAAAGCCAGGCTGACCAGCTTTCCGTCGTAGCTGAACTTAGCCGTGAGCGTATCCTTGCCGATGACGCTGGCCGAAGCAGCCGATTTGATATCGAGGGTATAAGTGGAAGAAGCGCCGGCAGTCGTAGTGATCACCAGGTTATACAAACCCTTGATGTCTTTCCAGGCGTCCGGCTTGACATCGTATCCTTTTCCCTGTACCCAGTTCGCTACGATGCTGGTCTTCTCGTTGAAGACGGGGCCCGTAGTGATAAGGAAGTTCGCCAGCTTACCGGCATCCAGGGAGCCGACCTTATCATAGATCCCCACCAGCGTAGCCGGGGTCTTTGTAAGGGCTTCCAGCGCCTTGCCTTCCGTGAGGCCATAGTCGAAGGCCTTGCGGAGGTTGGTAAGAAAGGTTTTGGGGTCCTTAAGATCGGCGGTCGTCAGGCAAAAGGTGATGCCGGCCTTTTCGAAGGCGCCGGGGTTGGTGGGCGCCAGTTCCCAATGCTTCATATCGGCAAGGGAGACGAAGCGGGCGGCATCGACATCCTCCACGTCCATGGCCTGGGGGAAATCTACGGGCACGATGAAGGCGGCTTTGGTAGCGGCGATCTCTTTTATCCGTTGGTATTCGTTCTCACCGGCCTTGATGATATACTGTACGCCGAATTCGTCGCCGATGCGGTCGCCATGGAGATCGCCCCATTTGTCACTGCCATCGAAGATCTGTGGCAGCGTCTGCTCTTCGTTCCAGGCCTGCAGGCTCTGGTTGGTTCCTTCGTGCTAGTTCTGGCCTTTGTACCAGGCGGCATCCAGATAGGTCTGGCGAAGCAGGGCGATAGAACCCATGAGCGAAGAAGGATAGCTCTGCGT
>JAMFRX010000280.1 GCA_026224995.1 Puia dinghuensis | reverse complement strand
CCCCGCTCTTATAGAACTTACGCGTCACCGTCACCGTGCCGAACTCGGTAGGCAGCAGGTTCTTGGTATTCTCGAACGTCAGGCTCACTTCCGCCAGGCCGGAGGCGCTGCGCGTCTTGCTCCCGTTGAAGACCAGGCTCTCCAGGTTCTCCGACCGTAAATGACTGATCTTCTGCTCCCCGATGACCCAGCGGATGCTGTCGATGATATTGCTCTTTCCACAGCCGTTCGGGCCGATAATGCCCGTAATGCCTTCGTCGAAGCTGATAAGGGTCTTATCAGCGAAACTCTTGAATCCCTTTATTTCTAGGCTCTTTAATCGCACAGTAGAAAATTTATTTTAATTTCACACGAATCCGTTCACAGTTGTCCGGCCAGCCGACAAACCTACAGTAAAATAGCTAATTCTCATCGGAAATCGTCTGCTGCTAAACCCACCTGTTGAAAACTCGTTAATAACAATTTTGATCGTATATTTAGCACAAACTCCCATACATGAATAATCTTATTGTTCCCATCGACTTCTCGGAAACGTCTAAGAACGCCGCCCGTTATGCCGCACACATTTCCACGCTCATCCCGGACGCCCACCTTATCCTCTACAACGTCTTCGATACCCTGGAATATGGTTCCGATGGCAGCCCCCTGGGCACGGAGGGAGACGAGGACGCCAGCAGGAAGGCGATCGTGGAGCTCGCCCTGGCCAGCGTACAATCGGAGCTTTCCACCATCACCAGCGCCAGGATCTCCCTTGTGGCCGAAGAGGACAACCGCTTCCTGGACACCCTGGAGAAATATGTCAAAAAGAACAATATCCAGCTCATCATCATGGGCCTCACCGGCAACACCCGTCTGGTCCAGGTCTTCATGGGCAGCAATGCGCTGAACATCGTAAAACGAGGCATCGCCCCCGTGATCATCGTCCCGGAACATGCGACTTCGCAGTCCGCTAAGAATGTGCTGCTCCTAACCGACTTCAAGGATATCGAGAATACCATTCCCATCGAGAGTGTCAAGGCCGTGCTCGATCTGTTCAAGCCCCGGCTCCACATCGTCAACGTGGATCATGAGCACTATGTACAGGTGACCGAGGAATACAAGGCGGAAAGGGTCAAGCTGGAAACCCAGCTGCAGGCCTACAGCCCGGACTTCTATTTCATCCGCCTGTTCGACTTCGTGGATGCCATCAACCAGTTCGTAGCCGACAACCATATCGACCTGATCCTGACCTTCCCGCGCAAGCATTCGTTCCTGTCCAACGTCTTCAAGACGACCAGCACGAAAAAACTGGCCTTCCACAGCCATGTGCCGATCGTAGCCATCAATGCCTGAGGACGACGCACCATATTGGGACAAACGCTATCAGCAGGGGAATACAGGCTGGGATATGGGACAGGTCTCGCCGCCGCTGCAGGCCTATTTCGATCAGCTCGCTACGAAGGATCTGTCCATCCTCATTCCCGGCTGCGGTAATAGCTATGAAGCAGCCTACCTGATGGAAAAGGGCTTCTCAAATTTAACGCTGCTGGACATCTCGGTCGTGCTCATGCACCGGCTGGAGTCGACATTCCCACAGGCCAGCGTGGCCCCACGGCTGATCACCGCTGATTTCTTCGATCACCGCGGTCAGTATGACCTCATTATAGAACAAACTTTTTTCTGCGCCCTCGACCCCGCACGGCGGCCGGATTACGTCGAACAGACTTTCCGGCTGCTGCGCCCCGGGGGGAAACTGGCAGGCCTCCTCTTCGACCGGAACTTCGCCGGCGGCCCGCCCTTCGGCGGCCACAAAGAAGAGTATATCCAGCTGCTGGGGAGGAAGTTAACAATAAAGACGCTGGCCCCCTGCTACAATTCCATTCCACCCCGCGCAGGCTCCGAGCTCTTCTTTATAGCGGAGAAGCCCCAGCACAGCTTATGATCCACCTCCCTAAGATTAATTTCTGAAAATACTAATTATTTTAGTATTTTTGAGGGAGGGATTCATATGTCCACGACCAAACAAGATATTATCCAGGAATTGCGAAGAGACATCATGCTCTTGCAAGGTTTCAAACCGCCGACGGCCGATACAGTCGACCCCGGCCTGGGACCCGTCACTGCCGCTTTCCCCAATGGCGTCTTCCCTACTGGCGCCATCCACGAATTTCTAAGTTCCGGTGCAGTCAATGCCGCGGCAACAGGTGGCTTTGCAGCCGCGCTGGCCGCCCCACTCATGGCAAGAGGAGGCGCCTGCGTCTGGATCAGCTGCGATCGCAAAGTCTTCCCCCCAGCGCTGAAAGCCTTCGGCATAGAGCCTGAGCAGGTCATCTTCGTTGACCTGAAAAAAGAGAAGCAAGCCTTGTGGGCCATGGAAGAAGCGCTGAAATGCGAGGGTCTCGCCGCCGTCGTTGGCGAACTGCGCGAGATCAGCCTTACCGCCTCGCGGCGCTTGCAGCTGGCCGTTGAACATAGCCGGGTTACCGGCCTGCTCCTAAGGCACGATCCGCGTCAACAAAACACCGTAGCCTGCGTAGCACGCTGGCGCATCACTCCGCTACCGACCGAGCCGGAAGCAAACATGCCTGGCATCGGCTTTCCCCGCTGGAATGTCGAGCTATCCAGGGTCCGCAATGGCCGGCCGGGTGTTTGGCAGATGGAATGGTCGGCAGGCCGGTTCCGTCCTATAGCCCGACCGGTCCCGGCATCGCGCCATGAACAGCTCCGCCAGGAACAACAACGAAAAACGGGCTGAGATGGCAAAACGATTCTTCTCCCTTTGGTTCCGTCAGTTAAAGACGGATTATTTCGCGCTCCGCAGGCCTGCAGTCCTCAACGTCCCCTTTGTGCTGACAATACCGGATCATGGCCGAAAGCTCATCTCT
>JAMFRX010000279.1 GCA_026224995.1 Puia dinghuensis | reverse complement strand
CCCGTTTGGAGCCGATAACGCGGTGACAGGGGACGACGATGACGATATTGTTCTTGCCGTTGGCAGAGGCGGCGGCGCGGATGGCCTTAGTGTCGCCGAGACGGCGGGAGAGTTCCAGGTAGCTAAGCGTTTTTCCGAAGGAGATGGCCATAAGCTCGTTCCATACACGCTGTTGAAAGGGTGTGCCTTCCTGGCAGATAGGAAATTCAAAGGCGCGTCTTTGTCCCTGGAAATACTGGATCAGCTCTTCGATGCATTGGATGACGATGGGGGTGACGGGGCCTCGGAGGCTGGAGCGCTGGACTTCTGCCTCTTCCAGGTGGTCGACGAAGCTGATCTCGTTGATATAGGTTTCCGTGCCGCCGATGCGCAGCAGGCCCAGGGGGGACTGGTAGTAGGTGGAGGATACCTCCAGCGTGGTTGCCATGGCAGTTGTTTTGATTTACCCGATCTTCCAGCCATTGCCGACCTTGCGGTCAGGCGTCAATAAAACTACTTCTTTTTTATCAGTATACACACCCAGCACCAGGCATTCGCTGAAAAAATTAGCGATCTGTTTGGGCGGAAAGTTCAGGATGGCTATCACCTGCTTGCCGATAAGCTCTTGCTTATCATATAGGTCTGTGATCTGTGCGGATGACTTCCGGATGCCGAGCTCGCCGAAATCGATGGTCAATTGATACGCGGCTTTCGTTGCTTGGGGAAAATCGTTAACTTCAAGGATCGTTCCGGCCCGGAGATCTACCTTCTCGAAATCCTGCCATGAAATGGTTGGCATAGTTATAGCGCTTTATCGATAATTAAATATACAAAAGTTATGAAACGTACAGCAACAGCCGTATGGAACGGCTCCGGAAAAGACGGTAATGGTAATATAACGACTCAAAGCACGACCCTTAACAAGACGCAGTATTCCTACAAATCCCGGTTCGAGGAAGGTGTAGGCACCAATCCGGAAGAGCTTCTTGCCGCGGCGCATGCCGGCTGTTTTACGATGGCCCTGGCTTTCGGCCTGCAGGGAGCCGGGATCACCGCGGACTCGCTGGAGACCACGGCTACGATCACGCTGGATGTCACCGGTTCAGCGCCGACCATCACCAGCTCGCATTTGGTGCTGAAGGCCAAGATCCCCGGGATCACCGACGAGAAGTTCCAGGAGCTGGCCAAAGGGGCCGAGCAAGGCTGCCCGATAAGCAGGGTGATCAAGGCGGAGATCACGCTGGATGCGTCGCTGGTATAACGGGTTGACGTCCTGGACGGAGCCGCATTAGCGCAACATTAATTTTGCAATTTTTAGCACCTTCGGGTGCTTTTTTTGTATAATGCATACCTTAACTTACGGGACATATGAGCTCAACAAAAAAAACTACACGCTCCCGCCGGCAATTCCTGCGGGACTCAACGATGGCTGCCAGCAGCTTTTTTATCGTGCCACGCCATGTACTCGGTAGAGGTTTCATCGCACCCAGCGACAGGCTGGTAGTCGCGGCCATCGGCGCCGGCGGCAAAGGCGCCGACGACCTCAAGAATTTCTATGGCAGCGGCAAGGTCGACGTAGCCTGTTTGTGCGACGTCGACGACAGGCAGGCGGCCAATTCCATTAAGACCTATACCAAGGCCAAGTATTACAAGGATTTCCGGGAGATGCTGGACAAGGAGCACAAGCACTTTGACGCGGTATCCGTCTCGACCCCGGACAATATCCATGCGGTTGCGGCGCTGGCGGCCATGCAGCTGAACAAGCATGTGTATGTGCAGAAGCCGATGACGCATGATATCTATGAGGCCCGGACGCTTACGGAAGCGGCGAAGCGGTATAAGGTCGTCGCCCAGATGGGTAACCAGGGCTCTTCCGGTGACGGAGTGCGATTCATGCAGGAGTGGTACAATGCCGGCCTGATCGGTGATGCCACGGCCATACATATTTGGACCAACCGGCCTGTATGGCCGCAGGGCGGCCTCAAGCCGGCGACCATGGACGAGATACCCAAGGAGCTGAACTGGGACCTTTGGCAGGGCCCTGCCGCGGCATCCGACTATCATAAGGAATATCTCCCCTTTAACTGGCGGGGCTGGTGGGCATATGGTACCGGCGCTTTGGGCGATATG
>JAMFRX010000278.1 GCA_026224995.1 Puia dinghuensis | reverse complement strand
GCCACCAGCTGGCCGGTCAGTTCATTGGCGAGTCGGTAATGATCTGCCTGCTGGCCTTCCTGCTCACGCTGATCCTATCTTCCCTGCTCCTGCCCCTTTTCAACCAAATGGCCGGCAAGACCATCAGCGACAGCATCTTCTCCAACCCCGTTGACGTAAGCGCGCTCTTCCTGCTCTCCATAGCCCTGGGTCTCGTGGCCGGATTTTATCCCGCCCTTGTCCTCTCGGCTTTCCGCCCTGTATCCGTCTTAAAAGGTCGGTTCACGAATACCACCAGCGGTAGCTTGTTAAGAAAGAGCCTCGTCGTCTTCCAGTTCACCACCTCCATCCTCCTGCTCATCGGTACCGTTGTCGTATACTCGCAGCTGGACTATATGCGGAGCCGGGAGCTTGGCTTCAGCAAGGAACAGACCCTGGTGATCCCCACCAATAACGATAAGAATAAAGACGTCTTCAAACAGTCGCTCGCCGGATTGCCCGGCGTGCTGAGCACGGCCTATTCCTGCGCCGTACCCGGCACCGGCCCTTTCGGCGCTTACTCGGAATTGCAAAACAACAAAGGCGAAATGCAAAAGACGAATATCGATCTCTATCTCGTAGACCAGGATTTCGTCGGCCAGTACGACCTTAAGCTTGCGGCCGGACGCGCGTTCTCAAGGGCCTTCCCCACAGACACCACCCAGGCGATGCTGATCAACGAACGCGCCGCTAAGCTCCTGGGCTATGCCACCCCGCAACAGGCCATCGGCCGGACCTTCAGCCAATGGGGCAGAAAAGGCCAGATCATCGGCGTGCTCAAAGACTTTCATTACCTCTCGCTCCAGCAGGCGATCAAGCCGCTGGCCATGCGGATCGAAACCTGGGGATATTTTTGGATCTCGGTGAAAGTTTCCACGGCCAACCTGCAAAATACCGTGAAAGCCATCGGCGACAAGTGGGCCCGGACCATTTCCAACCGACCTTTCGAGCATAATTTCCTCGATGAATTTTTCGACCAGCAATACCGCGCCGAGACCCGCTTCGGTAAGCTGTTCTTCAACTTCGCCGTGCTGGCGGTCTTCATCTCCTGCCTCGGCCTGCTAGGACTGGCCTCCTATAACACCCTTCAGCGTACCCGCGAGATCGGTGTGCGTAAGGTCCTGGGCGCTAGCATCCCCAGCATCATCAACCTCCTGTCCGTCGATTTCCTCAAGCTCATCGGCATCGCCTTCCTCATCTCAGCACCCCTGGGCTGGCTGGGTATGCACAGATGGCTGCGGGATTTTGCGTATCGGACGCCGCTGCACTGGTGGATCTTCGCCATGGCAGGCGCAATAGCCGCACTCATTGCTTTTATGACCATCAGTTTCCAGGCCATAAGAGCAGCCATGGCCAACCCGGTGCATAGCCTCCGCACGGAATAAATAATTGCAACCGTTTGCACGGCGAATTGTCGGTAATTTTGGTTAGATTTAGTTAGCGATGCAGCTCCGAACTCTTGCCATTATTACCATCATTGCCGGCGCGATCTTTTTCGTTTCCTCCTGCTTCAGCCATCATGGCGGCGCCGAGGCCTCCGGGAGCCTTCCGGATCAGGTCAGCTATAACTTCAATATCCGGCCAATCCTCTCCGACAAATGCTTCAAGTGCCATGGACCCGATGCGGCCCATCGCGAAGCGCATCTCCGCCTCGACATCGCCGACAGCGCCTACGCCCCGCTTCATGTGACCAAAGGCGCCTTTGCCATCGTGCCGGGCAAGCCGGACGCATCCCTCCTGCTCAAGCGCGTCACTTCGGGCGACCCAAGCTTCATGATGCCACCGCCCGACTCCCACCTCGGCGCATTCACGCCATATGAACAGGAGCTGTTCACCAAGTGGATCCGGCAAGGGGCCAAATACGAAAGACACTGGGCCTTCACCCCACCCGTGAAGTCACCCCTACCTAAGCCCGACAACCCCGCCCTCGTCCGCAACCCCATCGACAATTTCATCCTCGATGCCCTCGATAAGAACGGCCTCACCATGAACCCTGAGGCCGACAAAGAACGCCTGCTCAAGCGCGTCTGTCTCGACCTCACCGGCCTACCGCCTACCCTTAAAGAAATGGATGATTACCTTGCCGACAATTCCCCCAACGCCTACCAGAAGATGGTAGATCACTACCTGTCACTGCCGCAATATGGCGAAAAGATGGCCGTCCACTGGCTCGACGTCGCCCGCTATGCCGATAGCTATGGCTACCAGGACGACAACATCCGCTCCCAATGGCCCTGGCGCGACTGGGTCATCCATGCGTTCAATACCAATCTGCGTTACGACACCTTCCTTACCTGGCAGATCGCAGGCGATATGCTGCCGCATCCTACCAAAGAGCAGATCCTCGCCACCGCCTTTTTCCGCAATCATAAATATACCGAAGAGGGTGGGGTCATTCCTGAAGAATACCGTGTCGAATATCTTCTGGACAAGACCAAGACCTATGGTAAAGGCATCCTTGGAGTTTCCATCGAATGCGCCCAATGCCACGATCATAAGTATGACCCCTTCTCCCAGAAGGATTACTATTCGCTGCTTGCTTTTTTCAACAATACAAAAGAGGTGGGCTACGAAGGCGATGTGACCGCTTCCAGGCCCGCCAAGCTGCCCATCCTCACGATCACCGGCGAAGAGGCCAGAAATGACCTGCCCTTCCTCCGGAAAACGGATACGGCAACCCTCATGGTTTCGGTGAT
>JAMFRX010000277.1 GCA_026224995.1 Puia dinghuensis | reverse complement strand
CGCCGATGCGGGTCTCGGCGGCGAATTTCTGCGCATAGTCGTCATCGTTAAATTTATAAATAAAGGGACTGGCGGGATTGAACTTTTTGAAAACGCTTTCGATGGCGGCCAGTGCGGTATGCATGGGCTTACCGGGTTGGATGCGGATGGTGATCTCTCCCAGCCAGCCGTCGCCGAGGAAAATGGCCGGCTCGATGGGCTCATAGGGCGAGTTGGCCAGCATATCGTTGACGACCCCGACGATGGTGTAGTTCTTTCCATAGAATTTGACACGCTGACCTATAGGGTTCTTGAAGCCTGCGGCTTTGAGGGCCGTGGCATTGATCAGCATCGCGTTGCTGTCGGTGGCAAAGTCCCGGGAGAGATCCCGGCCCTGCAGGACGGTCCAGCCCACTGTGGATCCAAATTCCGGGGTGATATTGACATTGTGGAAATTCAACGCCTTTTGTTCTTCGGTCTGTCCTTCCCACGCGAGGGAGTTCCCGTTCATGAATGCCGTCGTCGGGAGCGAGGATTCCGCGACGCCCGCGACCATGCCGGTGGCCAGCAGCTCATTGCGGAGGGCGTCGTCCTGGCGCCGCAGGGTATCGGTATTAATGGGGACGGTGATGAGCCCTTCGCGCGTATAGCCGACGGGGCGGTCTTTTGCGACCTGGATCTGGCGGAAGACGACGATGGTCCCGATGATGAGCGAGAGCGAGACCGTGAACTGGAGCGTCACCAGCACCTGACGGGGCAGGGTAGCGGCCCGGCCGGCCCGGAAAATGCCTTTCAGCACCTTTACTGGTTTGAAGGCCGAGAGATAGAAGGCCGGGTAGCTGCCGGCCAGGATGCCCGTCAGCAGGGTAAAGCCCAGGGCTGTGGCCCAGAACGCGGGACTTTCCGCCGGGAAATGCAGCTGTTTTGCGGCGATGCCATTGAAGAAGGGCAGGCTGGAATACGCGAGGCCGGCGGCCAGGAGGAAAGCCAACAGGGCAAGCAGGATGGATTCGCCGAGGAACTGGGCGATCAGCTGGCCACGGAGGGAGCCCATGGTCTTACGGATGCCGACCTCTTTGGCGCGTTGTTCACTTCGCGCCGTGGACAGGTTCATGAAATTGATACAGGCCAGCAGCAGGACAAAGCCCCCGATAATGCCAAAGAACCAGACAAACTGGATGCGGCCGCCATCGGGCACGCCCCATTTGAAATCGCCGTGCAGATGAATACGGTCCAGCGGGTAAGTCATCAGGGTCTCTTTTACTTCCGGGTTCTTCCATTGGACATAAGCGCCGTGAAGCGGCATGTCTTTGATCCGGACAGTGGCCTGTTCGGTAGTCGCATTCCCTGCCAGCAGGGCATAAAGGCGGGCGCTGTGGTCACTCCAATCGGTGTTCTTATTGAGCCAGGTGACCTCGTTGTTTTCCCAGGGCAGGAGGATACCGGTATGGTAAAAAGTGCTGTTCTCGGGCAGGTCCTCATAGACCCCGCCGACAAAAAAGGAGGCTTTGTTATTCCGCCGGATGGTCTTGCCTATCGGGTCGGTATGACCGAAGAGAGCGCTGGCCGTGCTTTGCGAGATGAGCACGGTCGAGGGGTCTTTCAGGGCGACGGCCGTCCCCGCCACCAGGTGGAAGGTGAAGATCTGCGGGATGGTATATTGAACCCATTCGCCTTCGACGGAGATGGCCTTGTCGCCGACGTTGAGCAGGGAGGGTTGGTGAAAGTCGGTGGCCATGCCGGTCTTTTGAAAGATATCGTCATATCCCATGCGCAGGGCGGGTCCCAGCGCGGTGGAGATGGTATACCCGGCCATCCTGGTATAGCCTGCAGCGATCGCTTGCCGGCGCATGGTGCCCGTGACCTCATAACGGACCATCACCTGCACGATGCGGCTGTGGTTGCTGTGGTAGTGATCGAAGGAGAACTCATCGGCGATCCATAGGCCGATGAGCAGGGTGATCGCCATGCCGGCAGCGAGGCCGGCGATATTGATAAACGAATGCACCCGGTGTTTCTGCAGGTTACGGATGGCGATGGTAAAATAGTTTCTGAGCATGCTGTTGGTTTTGGAAGACACCAGTATTGTAGCTAGAAAAGTACCTGTTTTTTTACGGCTTAAGAATCAACTGGTTGCGGATTCCTGGTTTTTGTGAACTGTCCGGTTCCGCACACCTTATGTTCCTACCTGCCCATAAGCGGACGCGCAGCCAGGCAGGAATGCGCTGGCTCGCAACAGGTTATAAAACTGGCACGATCCGTGGGCTCCAACCCGTAACCTTAACGCTTATGCTTAGAATATACTTCCGCAACGGGCTGCGCAGCCTCCTGCGTTTCCGCAGCTTCAGCCTGATCAACCTCATAGGGCTGAGCCTCGGCCTCTCCGCTATCATGGTCCTGAGCGTGATGCTCTACCAGTGGCTCACGGTCAATGGACAGTTCCAGCACAAGGACCGCCTATACTACGTGAAGATGCATACCCCCGATGGGCAGGATTTCACGCAAACGCCGTATCCCTTCCTGAAGGCGGCGCTGGCTTCCTGCCCGGAGATCCAGGCGGGGACGCATATCCAGACCTTTAACCAGCCGTGGCTCAAAGCGGGCGGCAAGGAGTTCCAGGACCAGACCTGGTTCGTGGACACAGGGTTCTTCCAGGTGTTCAGCTTTCCCCTGGAATATGGCGACCCGCGGACGGCGATGCATCATAAGTTCGACCTTGTCCTGAGTCACCAGATGGCGGAGAAGCTCTTCGGCTCCGCCGCCGCGGCCCTGGGCAAGAGCGTGCTGCTCGACGACACCCTGGCCGTAACCGTCGCCGGCGTGCTGCAGCCCGTGCCTACCAATACCACCATCCGGCCGGAAGTGGTGCTGACTGGCGAAGTGCTGCAGGGCAATCAGAACTTTAGCCAGAACGCCAACTGGTTCAACTGTTTTGCAGAGAACTATTTCCTGCTGCGGCCCGGAGCCGACACCAGGAAGCTGGATGCCGAACTTGGCAAGATCGCCCAGGCGAATTTCAGTCCGGAGATCGGGAAAGACAAGCCTTACTTAGTACCCTATACCAGCTATGTCCAGCAGGAAGCCGGTAACCTCACGAGTGTGCTTATCAAAGGGCAGATCGCCACCATCTTCTTCATCCTGCTGGTCGTTATCGCCAACCTCCTGAACCTGAATGCCGCTACCCTGCTTAGCCGGCAGAAAGAGATGGCCGTCCGCAAGATGATGGGCAGCGGACGCATGCACGTCATCCTGCAGTTCGTGCTGGAGAATGCCATGCTCGTCTTTACCTCCCTGGTGCTGGCCTTCCTGCTCTTCCGGGCGGCGCTCATGCCCGCGATCAATGACATCCTCAAGGACCGGTTTGGCGAGATCGCCGTCAATATCCGGCATGACTATCCGCTGATCGGCATCTTCCTGCTGGCCGGACTGGTGATCGTGGTGCTGGCAGGGAGCTTCCCTGCGTTTCATTTTGCGTCCCTCAGGGCGGTCGATGCCATCAAGGGGCGTATCGTCCGCAATCGTGAGAAACACGTTGGTCGCAATATCTTCATCACCCTGCAATTCGTGCTGGCGACCACCATTCTGGCGTCGAGCCTTGCCTACGTCGACGGCTCCGTGGTCAACGTCGGGTTAGTCGCCATCGGGCAAAGTCTGAAGGTCGATGCGGCAGCAT
>JAMFRX010000276.1 GCA_026224995.1 Puia dinghuensis | reverse complement strand
GGCGACGACAGAAAGGGAAACGGAGTCATACAGGCTCTTCTCACCGAGATAGAAAGCGCAATTGGGTATTTCGAGGCCGTCGATCATGCCGGGATAGAAAACTTTACCTGGTGATGCAACGCGGGCGGACCGGGCGTCGTCTGAGGTATCGGCTGGCAGCGCGGCGTTTGCCGATGCGGCAGCACCAGCTGGCACGGCAGCGGCAGAACCACCAGGCATGGACCCGCTGCCAGCCCCACCCGCCGAAGGCTGGTAGATGACGGTGTATTGCAGGACGGAAGCATTGCCATAGGTATCCTTTACTTCTATGCGGATGCGGTGCGGTCGCCCATCTCCGATATCCAGCACGCCGGTGGCAGGACGAACGCCAGCGCCCGCCGGCGCGGCAGGGTCCACAAATTCCCCGGCGGCGCCCCCGCTGGCTGCAGAATAAATGCTGGGAAATGGGTATCCTGAAGAAAAAGACAGGTGCTGAAGAAACGGTCCGCCCTTTTCTCGTGTCTTATAGTCGATGTGCGCATTGACGTTGCGGGTATTGTTATAGCTGATCCTGTCCATCTGGAACCCGATGACAGGCCGGTCGTCCTCATAGAGATCGGCTTCGAAGATGCCGTTGGGATTGGCAGAGCCGCTTTGCGTGTCGAAGGCGGAAAGCGCGAAGCTGATGCGGGTAGTAGGAACGGTGAGCAGAGCAGGGGTGATCGTCCACGCGCCACCTTCTTTACGGACGGGAAGGAGATGCGGCGCCTGTTCGTAGATGCCCTGGTTACGGTCGTACCAGGCCAGCCGCAAAATGTCGGGTGGCGTATTGTCGGGGACCGGCAGTCCGAACAGCAGAGGATTCAGATTGAGATCCCCTGCCGTACGCCGGATCTCAAAGTGAAGATGAGGACCCTGCGACCCGCCGGTATTGCCGCTGAACGCGATGAAGTCACCTTTCTTCACGGCGAACAGCGCCGGTGGGATCTCCAGGTAGACCTGCCAGCTCTGGCGCCGGTACTGTTCCTGGTGAACATAAGCCGCCAGCGCAGGAAAGAATTGGTTCAGGTGACCGTATACAGTAGTATAGCCATTTGGATGCGTGATATAGATGGCCTGGCCGAAGCCTGCGGGCTCTACCGACACGCGGGAGACATAGCCGTCTGCGGCCGCATATACAGGCAGGTTCTCGCGGTGCTGCGTCCGGATGTCCAGACCCATGTGGTAATGATTGGGACGAAGCTCACCGAAGTTGGCAGCCAGGCTCATCGGAATGGCAAGCGGGTCGCGGAAGTAATCATGCGGATAGCTGGCCGGTGAGAACAGCTGCGGGAAAGCATGCAGTGAACACAACAAACAAGCTGCGGGAAGAAGATATCTCATTCGTGGGCAATTGCGAGATTAAACAGAGATTAAAGTACAAATGTATCTCAAACCGCAGTTATTCCCATTGCGAGCCGAATTTTCCCAGAACCGTCCGACAAAACGCGAAATATCGGCATCCAGGCCTGCCGCTTTTTCGTATATCGGGGCAGGTGCGAAGTAAAGCTATTGTTAATAAAAGATTAGAGATCAACATTGGACGGGCTCCGCGAAAAAATACCACAAATAGGGTAGGTTTTTTTTAAAGTTTGGTACAGCTTTTGGCTAGCATTAACTGTCTTATATCAGGAAGGCTTCAACATCAAAAGAATCAGTTATGAAAGGATTAAAAAACAAAATGGTCGTGTTCCTGGCGGTATCCGTCGGGGGAATGATAGGCGTTGTCAAAGGCGAGGAGGCAAAACAGAAGTGGGTATTCCGCATGAAAAGCAAGTATGAGAACCGCAGGCTGATGGCCGAGCGCAAATCGATTGCCCGTAAAGGTGGAGTGCTGCTCGACGATATCGAGCTGGCTGCGTATCATAACAACTGATCATATTCTCCCGTAAATGTTAGTTATACAAGCCCCGGCCTGACACCGGGGCTTTTTCTTTGGAAAAAACCTTCTACAACCTTACCTTTGCACAATTTTCAAAACGGACCGGAGGTCCGTTGGCCACAACCGAGCGTATTGCGAAGGTTGCGACCGAGCCGGGGCGAGGAACGAAGCCCTGGCGATGGTACAGAAATTAGCGCTTTGCGGGAGATGCGCTAATTTTTGGATGCGCATCTCCCGCACATAATATTCCACATGCCCAAAGATCCTTCTATTCACT
This sequence comes from Puia dinghuensis, assembly GCA_026224995.1. Lineage (GTDB taxonomy): Bacteria > Bacteroidota > Bacteroidia > Chitinophagales > Chitinophagaceae > Puia > Puia dinghuensis_A. The sequence goes on along the minus strand of JAMFRX010000276.1, from coordinate 4,585 downwards.
CCGTCCTGATCATCGGATCAGGTCCTATCATCATCGGTCAAGCCTGCGAATTTGATTATGCCGGTACCCAGGCTGCCCGCAGCCTGCGGGAAGAGGGGATCGAGGTCATCCTGATCAACTCCAACCCCGCCACCATTATGACTGACCCGATGATGGCGGACAAGGTATACCTCCTGCCCCTGACGGCGGAGAGCATCGAGCAGATCCTGGAAGAGAACAAGATAGATGCAGTGCTGCCCACCATGGGCGGCCAGACGGCCCTAAACCTTGCCAAAGAGGCAGAAGACCTGGGTATCTGGGAAAAATATGGGGTCCGGCTTATCGGGGTGGATATCAAAGCCATCGACAAGGCGGAAGACCGCGAAAAATTTCGGCAGTGGATGATCGAGCTCGGAGTTCCCGTAGCCGAGGCCAAGACAGCCAACAGTTTTTTGGAAGGGAAAGAGTTCGCCCAGGACATCGGCTTCCCACTGGTGATCCGTCCGTCCTTTACCCTTGGCGGTACCGGCGGCGGCTTCGTGCATGACAAGGACGACCTGGATGAGGCCCTCAACAGGGGCCTGCAGGCTTCGCCCATTCACGAGGTGCTGGTGGAGAAAGCCGTGCTCGGCTGGAAGGAATTCGAGCTGGAGCTGCTCCGGGATGCCAACAACAATGTCGTCATCATCTGTACCGTCGAGAATTTCGACCCCATGGGCGTCCATACCGGTGACTCCATCACCGTGGCGCCGGCCATGACGCTGAGTGATACGGCCTTCCAGCTGATGCGCAATACCGCCATCCGGATGATGCGAGACCTGGGCAATTTCGCCGGCGGCTGCAACGTGCAGTTCGCCCTCAACCCCCAAACGGAGGAGATCATCGCCATCGAGATCAATCCCCGGGTGAGCCGCAGCAGCGCCCTGGCTTCCAAGGCAACGGGCTACCCCATCGCGAAGGTCGCCGCGAAGCTGGCTATCGGCTATAATCTGGACGAGCTCAAGAACCAGATCACCAGGACGACCTCCGCCTATTTCGAGCCGGTACAGGACTATGTGATCGTGAAGATCCCCCGCTGGAACTTCGACAAGTTCAAGGGCGCCAATGACACCCTGGGCCTGCAGATGAAGAGCGTCGGCGAGGTCATGGCCATCGGCCGGAGCTTCACGGAAGCCGTACAGAAGGCCTGCCAGAGTCTGGAGAACAATGCCGTGGGACTTGGTTATTATGGAAAGAGCCTCATGCATGCCGAAGCGCTGCTGGAATATATCAAGACCCCCAAGTGGGACCGTATCTTCCGTATCAAAGATGCGCTGATGGCGGGCATCTCCGTGGGTACCATCTCCAAGGCCACCAATGGCATCGACCGCTGGTTCCTCTACGAGATCCAGAAGATCTGCACCATGGAAAAAGAGCTGGCGAAATACAAATTGGAGACCCTGCCGGAACCGCTGCTGCTGGAGGCCAAGAAGCTGGGCTTCGGCGACGAGCAGATCATCAAGATCATGGGCTCGGGCAGCGAAGACGCCCTTTACGAGAAGCGTAAGGCCGCTGGCATCACCCGGATATATAAAATGGTGGATACCTGCTCGGCCGAATTCGAGGCCAAGACACCTTATTTCTACTCCACCTTCGAAGGTGGCCATGCCAACGAAAGTGTGCCCAGCGATAAGAAGAAGATCGTCGTCCTGGGATCGGGGCCCAACCGCATTGGCCAGGGCATCGAATTCGACTACTGCTGCGTCCATGGCCTGCTGGCCATCAAAGAATGCGGCTACGAGGCGATCATGGTCAACTGCAACCCGGAAACCGTCTCCACAGATTTCGACATTGCCGACAAGCTATATTTCGAGCCCGTATACTGGGAACATCTTTGGGAGATCATCGAACACGAAAAGCCGGCGGGCGTCATCGTGCAGCTTGGCGGTCAGACGGCCCTCAAGCTGGCGGAAAAGCTCACCGAAAAAGGCATAAAGATCATCGGAACCTCCTTCGACAGTATGGACATCGCCGAGGACCGTGGCCGTTTCAGCGATATGCTCAAGGAGCTGGGCATCCCCTACCCGAACTACGGCACTGCCTTCGACGTGGACGAGGCGGTACAAGTCGCCAACAGGGTCGGCTATCCCGTTTTGGTGCGCCCGAGCTATGTCCTGGGCGGCCAGCGCATGCGGATCGTCATCAACGACGACGAGGTGGAAAAAGCGGTCGTCAGCCTGCTAAAGCATATTCCCGGTAACAAGATACTGATCGACCATTTTCTCGACCGCTGCCAGGAAGCGGAAGTAGATGCGATCTTCGACGGCGAGAACTTCCACGTCATGGGCGTCATGGAGCACATCGAGCCGGCCGGCATCCATAGCGGCGACAGCCATGCCGTTCTGCCGGCCTTCAACCTGTCGGCCCTCGTGGTCACGACGATGGAATACTACTCCGAAAAGATAGCCCGCGCGCTCAACATCAAGGGTTTGATCAATATCCAATTCGCTATCAAGGACGGAAAGGTCCATGTGATCGAAGCCAACCCCAGGGCTTCCCGGACGACCCCCTTTATCGCCAAGGCTTACCAGATCCCCTATCTCAACGTGGCCACCAAGATCATGATCGGCAGCCATAAGCTCACGGATTTCACTTTCGAAAAGAAGCTGGAAGGGTTTGCCATCAAGGAGCCGGTCTTCAGCTTCAATAAATTCCCCGGTGTCAATAAGGAGCTGGGACCCGAGATGAAGTCCACCGGGGAGGCCATCCGGTTCATTAAAAACCTCCGGGATCCCTATTTCCGGCAGCTTTACAAGGATAGAAGTATGTATCTTAGCAAATAGTCCCCCCCGGGGATGGCTAATGATCCATCTAAATCCTAAATAAGCAAGCCATGGAAGAAATCGAAGTGCCGACCGAGCACCTGCACGAAGAGATAGCCGAAAAAGCGGAAGAGCAAAAAGAAAAATGGATACTTTATGTGGCGCTATCCACGGCCTTTATGGCCGTTCTGGCCGCAGTAGCAGGCCTCCTGGCCGGGCACCATGCGAACGAGGCGCTCATAGAACGGGTAAAGGCCTCCGACAATTGGAACTTCTACCAAGCCAAGAATCTCAAGCAAATCATAGTCATCAACACCGACCAGGTCCTGAAAGCTGTCGGTGCGGCTAAAACAGGGGAGACGGCCATCGCCCCCGAAGACCACAGCAAGGACATCGCCCGTTACGACAAGGAGAAAGAAGAGATAAAGAAGCAAGCCGAAGAAGCCGAGCACGAGTCCGCTGCGCATCTGGCCAAACATGTTCCGCTGGCCTCCGCAGTCACGGCCTTTCAGATCGCTATCGCCATCTCCGCCATCGCCATCCTCACCCGCCGGCAGAAGCTCTGGTACGTAAGCCTGGTGCTGACCGCCACAGGCCTCGTATTTTTGATCCTGGGAATTCTTCCCTGATCCGGAAAAACATGACTTTAGCACTGAATTTGCTATGTACAGGTGATTAATATTCACTACTTATGAAGCAACTCTTTTCTGTGGTCTTTTTCATGGGCATCCTTTCTGCGGGCATGGGACAGCTAAAGGCCAAGGTCAAATGCCCCGACCTCTATATCGACGTGCTCAATGGCACCGTCAATGACATCAAGCCTAACAACACTCAGCTGGAGATCAAAGATAAATTCCCCTGTTTTACCAGCGCAGAGGACGAATCGAATGCCGCCAAGTGCGGCGGCGGAATATACTTCAAGGATAAAGACCTCTATTTCTACACGAAAAGGAAATATGTCGAAGTAGGACCTAAGTTTATCGGAAAAACAAGCATCCCCCTCTTAGGCACCAAACGCAACAGCCTGTTCAGCAAGCTAGGCAATCCCAAGATCAAAGATGATCTATGGGATGCTTATGAGATGCAATATGGGACTCTAATCCTGCATTACGATGTGGCGGGAGCTGCAGGGAAAGTGAAGTTCTTCCAGTTCTCTACTCTTGGTACGGAAGAGCTGAACCTCTGTGAATAGCCGCCATTTTTTCTATTAACATCGCCTTCTCTATGATCATCGGGAACGCCAGGTGGAACCAGCTGGTATATTTGTCCGGGCTGGCAAGGAGGTCGTCGTGGATCTTATCCAGCGGCCGGTAACTGTAGTCGCTGACTTCTGCCGGATCGGGATGGACGTCCAGGTCATAATGCCCTGCAAAGACGTGATCGAACTCGAATTCAGTAAGCCCATTGTCGAATTCAGTGCGGTAGGTGAAGGCAAATAGCTCTCCCAGGTTCGTGTCGAATCCCAACTCCTCGCGGAGCCGCCGATTGGCAGCCGCATGTGTGTCCTCGCCTGGACGCGGATGGCTGCAGCAGGCATTGGTCCACAGGCCAGGGCTATGATATTTGCCCGGGGCGCGCCGCTGGAGCAGCATCTCTCCCCGGCTGTTGAAGATGAAAACACTGAAAGCCCGGTGCAGCAAAGCTTTCCGGTGCGCCTCCAGCTTCTCCATCTTCCCCAGTGGATTATCGGCTTCGTCGACTAAAATGACCTCTTCCGCTGGCATAACGCTAAAACCGCTGGATCTGGGTTTTCAGGAGCTTACGGGCAAAGTGGATGCGACTCTTGATCGTACCCAGCGGTTCCT
>JAMFRX010000275.1 GCA_026224995.1 Puia dinghuensis | reverse complement strand
TGCTGGTGGGCCAGATGGCGAGGTGGTCGCCGAGGGTGTTCATGTAATAGTAGGTCGTATCCTTCTGGATGACCCAGGGATCGGGACCGCTGGTGAGGAGGGGATTGGTAAAGCTGGTGTCCGGAGTCACCGGCGGCGGGGTAGTGCCGCCGGTGCCGTTGCCGGAACTGCTCTTCTTGCCGCAGGAGCAGGCGGCAATGGAGAACAACGATAAGAGAACAATGAGGTGTCGCATTAGTAGCCGGGATTTTGTTTCAGGTTAGGATTCGCGTCGAGATCGCCTTGTGGAATCGGCATGAATTCGTCCTTGCCCACTTTGAAATTGGCGAAGCTGGGGTCTCTTGATGCCAGGCCGGGGCCGAGATCGCCCCAGCGGGCCAGGTCTTCCCAGCGGTGACCTTCGCCGGTGAGCTCAGTGATCCGTTCGTGCTTGAGCTGGGTGAGGAAGTCGGTCTGGCTGAGGCCGGGCATGACCGTACTGAGCGGTAAGAGGCCGGCGCGGGCGCGGACCTGATCGACATAGGGGTACGCATCGGAGGTCTGACCCTGGGCGTTGAGCGCTTCGGCGTAGAGCAGGAGGACGTCGGCGTAGCGGACATAGCGGTAGTTATTGCCGGAGTGGAATACTTCGCCGGTCATGGTGGAGTCGTCGAGTACCTTCCGGAAGCATACTTCCGTGATGTTGCCGTGCGGGACGCTGGGGTCGGTGGCGAGGCCCAGGTTATTCCAGATGATGCCGTAGGCCAGGGTAACGGCGGGACCGCGGACGTCGGTGGAGTCGTAGAGGAAGGTAGCCGCGAGACGTGGGTCGCGAGCGCCGGTGGTCGTGGTTTCCTTGAGGAATTCCCAGACGGGCCAGCGGCGGGCCTGGCCGTCGGTAAAGCCGATGGGCGCAGGGGCGAAGAAGGGCGGGATCGAGGTGCCGTAGTTCAGCTGATCCTCGGCGGTCTCCTGTGTGTCGTCGTCGTGGCTGTCGGCGGGGTTGAGGGCATTCTGCCATTCGAAGACGGATTCGCTATTGTTCTCCGAAGAGATGATAAAATTGGAGCGGTAGTTCGGGACCAGGGAATAGAGCCCTTTGCCGGGGCCGGTGACCAGCCAGGCGAAGGCGGTTTGTGCCTGTGCGTATTTGTGTTCCTGCATATAGGTCTTACCCAGCATCGCATAGGCGGCGCCGGCGGTGGCCCGGCCGATGTTGTTAGCGTCATAGGAGTTGGGTAACGTCGTGGTGGCGTCGGTAAAATCGCGTTCGGCCTGTGCGAATACGCTGTCTTGCGGCGAGGTGGCGGGGTAGTCCGAGATGGTGCTTGTATGCAGCATGATCGGCACGTTGCCATAGATGGTAGCTAAGTTATAATAAAAGAACCCGCGCATGAATTTGGCTTCGCCCAGGTATTGCTGTTTGAGCGCAGCGTCCATATTGATATTGGGGACGTTGTCCAGGACCTGGTTGCAGCGATTGATGCCAAAATAATCGTCCTGGTATACCCCTGTGTTCAAATAATCCGTGTAGTCCGTGATATTGAATACGTCGAAGGTGTTGATGATATCCGTGTTGGGGCTGGTGCTATAGCCTTCGTCTGCGCGGATGATCGTCATAAAATACAGGTTACGGGCCAGGGCGTCGCGGTGATAGGTGCTGTAGATGGCGTTTACGCCCAGTGAAGCGTCGTTGGCCGTCTTCCAGAACGATTGGACGGTGACTTCCAGATTGTCCTTCAATTGGAAATCTTTTTTACAGCCGGCTGTAGCGAGGGCTGTAACGATGGAGATGAGGAGTATCTTTTTCATTGTCTTGAATGGTAAGATTAAAAATCAAATTGGATTCCACCGGAGACCACGCGGCTGGGCGGCCAGTTGCCGTTATCGAAGCCGCGGGCTGTGATGCCGCCGCCGACTACGTCCGGGTCGAGGCCTTTGTAGCCGGTAAAGGTGACCAGGTTTTGACCGCTCACGAAGACGCGGGCGTTGCCGATACCCGCTTTGCCCAGGAAGTTCCGGGGGAGGATATAGCCTATCTCCAGATTCCGGACCCGGACATAGCTGGCGTTCTCGAGCCAGCGGGAGGTCTCGGCGGTATTGTTGATCGCCACGGTTGGATCGTTCCCCTGATCCACGGCCAGGCGGGGGTCCTTGCCATTGGTATTCGTAGGCGACCAGGGGTCGATATCCTTTCGGAAATTCGTTGTCTGGTAACTATCGAGGACGCGGCGGACATCGTCGTAGACCTTATAGC
>JAMFRX010000274.1 GCA_026224995.1 Puia dinghuensis | reverse complement strand
TGGTCCTCATCAACACCGGCGGCCGCAGCACCACCGTTCGTCTAAACCTGGTGATGGTCGATCAGAAAACCAATCAGCCGGTGCTTTCAGGCGTTACGCTTCCCTTTACGCTGGACCGAGGGGCCAAACAGATCCAGGTAAAAGACCTGGGCCCGATAGAATATACGTATAGCGGAGCCGCCGCCCTGGGAGACCGCGATCCCAATGGGTTCTTACCGCTCGGCAACTACCAGGTATGCTATACTGTTACAAACGAGTCCGTCGGACAGAAGAATCCGCAGATGGCAGAGAGCTGTATCCAGCTGGCGGTAGACCCCATGAGCCCGCCCCTGTTGAATACGCCCGCGGATGAAGCTCAGCTCTTCACCCCCTCCCCCCAGTTCACCTGGCTGCCGCCTACCCCAACCGCCATGTTCGGCGACCTGAGCTATGACCTCGTGCTGGTGGAAGTCCTGCCGGGCCAGGGTAAGGCCGACGCCATCCAGCAGAATATCCCGGTGTATAGCGGCGGCCTCATTCGGACCATGTACATGAATTACGCCACCTCCTATGCAGCCCTGGACACCGGCCGGCTCTATGCCTGGCGGATCATAGCCTTGAACAACAGCCAGCCTGTTGCCAGCAGCGAGATCTGGACATTCAAGATAGTCTCCCCGCCGCTGCCGCCCCTGGAGCCTACGCGCCACAACCCTTACCTGGACCTCAAACGGGGCCTCGACCCCTCCGTCGCCGCGGGCAGCGCCACGCTCATGCTGACCTATGAGAATGTTCCCGCCGATACGTTGGTCCACTATAGCATCACAAGTCTCGACGACGCCGGCAATCCGGTCGTACAGCAAGGACAGCTTACACTCTCCCGGGGACGCAACCTCCTGCAGGTGCCGCTGTCGCAGACCGGCGGATATGCCCGCAAGAAGATCTACCTGTTCCGGCTTGTGAACGGACGCAACGAAACCTGGAGCCTCAAATTCACGGGCAATGCCCAATGACAAATGACCACCTAAAGGATAACGAATAAAAGACCTTTCACCATGATATTAGTTCTATCGGTACGGTTCAGAAGATATATTGCGCTTTTCCTCTATGGCATCTTTTACTCCCATCTGCTCCTGGCTGCAGAGCAGCTGCGCATCCCGGGCGAAGCGCGGGAATACGCCGCCATCCGCCGGATACCACAGGAACCATTTAGCTTTTCGCCGGGCACACCCGCAGATTCTGTTATCGTGCCAGCCCGTGACGCGAGAATGCCGGATTTTACCGTCTCGCCATCCTTTCGCCGGCCTGCTGCTCCATTAGCCGGAAAGGAACCAAAGCCCGGGGCAACCGTCGGCATCGACAAAGAGAACGCCGCCTCCATCGGCGGACCCAATCAGCCTGAGACACAGTCGTTTCAGAGTGTTAACGGGAACAACATGGTCGATCTGTTCTCCGGTGACTTCTCCTACAATATCCCGTTGCTGGATGTCGGTGGGTACCCCGTGAACATCTCCTATCACAGCGGCAGGACCATGGATGAAGATGCGAGCTGGGTAGGTCTGGGCTGGAATGTCAACCCGGGCAGCATCAGCAGGGATATGCGCGGAGTGCCTGACGATTTCAGCGGCGGCAGCGATACGGTCACCAAGATCGCCTCGATGAAGCCCAATCTGAATGCAGGCGTTACCGGCGGTGCGGATATCGAGATTGCGGGTTTGCCGGCGAGCCTGTCGCCATCGGCCGGGGTATTCTTTACGACGTATAACGGGTGGGGACTGGAAGCAGGAGTCAACGCCTCGCTTCGTGCCGGGCTTAAAAGCGCCGGTAGTCTCACCGGCGGGCTGGGGCTTGCGGATAATTCCCAGAACGGGCTGACTATTACGCCGAGTCTTTCGTATGCTTATGAAAGGACAAATAAGGATAATATTGGCTACGGCGGGAATCTGTCGATGTCTGCGCCCTACAACTCCCGCTCCGGTCTTAAGGATATTCAGCTTGGACTCAACTTCTCCCAGAGCAAGAAAGCTGCTATCGTCAGGAACGACAAGAACGCCAGCTGGCCTGTTGCGGGTATCACCTTCGCCTGGCCCACCTATACACCTACCATCAATGTTCCGCTAACCAATCTGAATTTTACCTTCACCGCCAAATGGGGTGGAGAGGCGACCGTGAGCCATCCCAGTTTTTTTGTCAGCGGCTACGGTGGGGAAGAATACGTTGCGGCTGCAGACACTGCGCTGGCATTGCCAACATTCGGGTATCTGAACCTTCAGAATCGAAGCAGCGGCTATACGGCGTTGATGGACTTCAACCGGGAAAAAGAAATCCCTTACCAGGAGGATCCTCCTGTTCCGCATATTGCCGTGCCGTCATATACCTATGATGTATTTACCATTATGGGCGAAGGGACGGGCGGCATGTTCCGTGCCTATCGCGGCGACATCGGCTTCGTCTCCGACCATCTCATTGCCAATAAGACCAGCACCAATGCCCTCAGCATCGACCTGGGCGCCGGAAACATGGTGCATGAAGGCGTCGATCTGAATGCGAACTATTCAACCACCACCACAGGCCCCTGGCTAGCTGAAAACCCGCTGCTAAATACCATCAACTTCCAGTCATCCAAGGGCCTCTATGAGGCCGCCTATTTCCGCAATCCCGGTGAAAAGGCTATCAATACCACCGCTTTTTACAATGCCATTGGCGGGGAAAATGTTGCCGTAGCCGGGCTCGTCCAAAACGGCAGTTCGATCATGACCAACAACGTCCTGAATCTTTTCAATGGGGGAAAGCAGGTAGGTTCGGTGACGATGAATCCGGGTAATGCCATCCGCACCACCAGGGACAAGCGTTCCCAGGTGATCTCTTATCTCACGGCGGCCGAAGCGACCGTATCGGGTCTCGACAAATACATCAAACGGTACGATGTCAACCAGTTTGGTCATTATTGCGAGAACGATGCGTCTTCCGACACACTGCTTAAAGGCTCCGGCCTCATGGGCTACTACTTCACGAACATGGAATTGAACGGGATACCCTATCAGCCGCGGTTGGACTCCCAGGTTTTTTTCAACTGGAAATATGGCGAACCTTTTTATAATAAAAACGGCGATGTTACGCAGACCCAGGTAG
>JAMFRX010000273.1 GCA_026224995.1 Puia dinghuensis | reverse complement strand
CCTATGGCGCCTTGCGCGGCAACTATGCGCTGGACTACTATTTTATGCAGTCGCTGACCACCGACGAGGCGATATTGCCGGCCCGTGGCGGCAACTGGTACGATCCTGCCAATGGCTATAACAATCTCCATTATCATAACTGGACTCCCGCCAATGGCTGGACCAATAGCACGTGGGCATATCTGGCAACGGTAGTCGGGGTGTGCAATTCGGTGACCTCCACGATAAACGCCAGCACTCAGCCGGCGGCTTTCAAGCAATCGAGCGTTGCCGAGCTCAAGGTGGTAAGAGACCTCGCGTATTTCATGCTGATGGACCTGTATGGCAATGTGCCGCTGGACACGGTATATGGTGATTTCACGCCGCATACGAATGTGCCCCGCGCGAAGGTCTTCGCTTTCCTGGAGAGCGATCTGAAGGCGGCCTTGCCCAACCTGACCACTGACGGCGGCGCCGACATGTATGGCCGGGCCAACCGGTATGCCGCCTATGCGCTGCTCGCCAAGCTCTACCTGAATGCCGAATACTATACCGGCACGGCGCGCTATGATGATTGTGTGGCGGCCTGTGACAGCCTCATCAATGCCGGTGGCGGCAGCCAGTATAGCCTTGCATCCAGAACGGGCTATCTGCAACAATTCTATCCGAACAACGGGCCCGCTCAGAAGGAATTTATTTTCGCTATCCCCTATGACCCGACGGCTACGCCTTATCCGGGGACCAATGGCTACAACTATCGCGCCCGCTACGATCTGAACCGTAACCTGGGCATGCGCTATCACTATGCCGGGTCCACGCCCGGAAGCAATATCGATCCGGTGATCAATCTGACTACGGGCGGTGGCCTGGTCAACAGCAAGCCGAGCGGGCCGGAGAGCACGCTGATCTCCTATTACAGCGCTTACTTCAACGACCCCGGCGATATCCGCAATAACCAATGGCTCACCGGACTTCAGTACAATGCCGACGGCAACCCGCTGATGGTCCAGACCACCAAGGGTGGACCACAGGGCTATGACGCGACCTATACGGGCGCTGACAAGGGGGCTACGTATACCTATCAGCTGAACCTCACGCCGGATGTCGTGTTTCGCACCGATCCCAACAGCGGGGCGAATCCTGCGCTCTTCGACCTCGGCAACGACGAGATCGCGTGGAACATGGGCTATCGCAACATCAAATACTATCCCGACAGCATTAATGTCAGCAGCCGGAACCAGAACAATGACATGCCGGTATTCCGTTATGCCGACGTCCTGCTGATGAAGGCGGAGGCGATCCTGCGTGGGGCTACTGCTACGCTGGGGCAGACGCCGCTGTCGCTGGTCAATGGCCTCAGGACAGCCCGGACCACATCCCCGGCGTGGACGAACGTCACCCTGGATTCTGTGTACAGTGAACGATGCCGGGAGCTGAGCTATGAGACCTGGCATAGGAACGATATGATCCGATTCGGCAAATATGAGGGTGCATGGGGGTTCAAGACGGATGCGGACCCTAATCATCGTATTTTCCCGATACCCAGCAATGCGATCTTACTAAATCCGGCGTTGACGCAAAACCCGGGATATTAACAGCTGTCAGACGCTAAGAAAAAAGCCAGGGGTATCGCCCCTGGCTTTTTTGTCTGTTTTTATCCTATTTTCGCACTAAATTTTTCCTCCATGAACTTGCATGAATATCAGGCCAAAGAACTACTGAAGAAATATGGTGTTCCGGTACAGGAAGGCATCCCGGTTGACAATGCGGGGGCTGCAGAAGAAGCTTACAAACATCTTAAGGTACAGTACGGTAACAATTTTGCAGTGGTAAAGGCCCAGATCCATGCGGGTGGACGGGGAAAAGGCAAGATCACGGGCACGGAGCAGCGTGGGGTTGCGGTAGGCAAGAGCGCCGAAGATATTAAACAAATTGCTTCTAACATCCTTGGCGGGACCCTGGTGACGATCCAGACCGGCCCTGGCGGCAAAAAAGTGAACAAGGTGCTGGTCGCGCAGGACGTATATTATCCCGGCGCCAACCCGGTAAAGGAATTCTATCTGTCGGTGTTGCTGGACAGGGCTAAGGGGCAGAATGTGATCATGTACAGCACCGAGGGCGGCATGGATATCGAGGAAGTGGCGCACAATACTCCGGACAAGATATTTAAAGAATTGGTATTCCCTGGCGGGGGTCTGCAGCCTTTTCAGGCGAGGAAGATCGCCTTCAACCTGGGCCTTAGCGGTGAAGCTTTAAAGAATTGCGTGAAATTCGTCACAAATCTCTATAACGCTTATGTAGGCCTGGACTGCGCCATGTTAGAGATCAATCCTCTTTTCAAGACCAGCGACGAGAAGATCCTTGCCGTCGACTGCAAGATGAACCTGGATGACAATGCCCTGATGCGGCATCCCGAGCTGGAAGCCATGCGGGACATCAGCGAAGAAGACCCTACGGAAGTAGAAGCCGGAAAATACAATCTGAATTTCGTGAAGCTGGATGGCAATGTCGGCTGTATGGTCAATGGGGCCGGTCTGGCCATGGCCACCATGGATATGATCAAGCTGAGCGGCGGCGAGCCTGCCAACTTCCTGGACGTCGGCGGTACGGCGAATGCCACTACCGTAGAGGCCGGTTTCCGCATTATCCTGAAGGACCCGAAAGTAAAAGCCATCCTGATCAATATCTTCGGCGGCATCGTCCGTTGCGACCGGGTGGCCCAGGGCGTCATCGATGCCTACAACTCCATAGGAGATATCAAAGTTCCTATTATCGTCCGGCTGCAGGGCACGAATGCTGTAGAAGCCCAGCAGCTCATCACACAAAGCGGCCTCAAAGTTCAGTCTGCCATCCTGCTTAGCGAAGCGGCGGCACTGGTCAATAAAGCCGTAAGCTAATATGGCTCTTACCATTTTACAGCAGATAGAAGAGACGGTCAAGGCGATCCGGCTGAAATATGCGGCGTCGCCGAAGGTGGGCATCGTTCTGGGCAGCGGCCTGGGCAATCTCACCAGCGAGATCACCATCGAAAAGGAGATCGCCTATACCGACATACCACATTTCCCGGTCTCGACGGTAGAAGGGCATGGCGGGAAGCTGATCTTCGGCACATTAAGCGGCCAGCAGGTGGTCATATTATCCGGTCGTTTCCATTATTATGAAGGCTATACGCCGGCGCAGGTAGTATTTCCCATCCGGGTCCTCAAGTTCCTGGGCGTGGACACGCTGCTGCTGTCCAATGCCGCCGGAGGTATGAACGCCGGTTTTCGCGTAGGCGATCTCATGATCATCAATGATCATATCAGCATGTTCATCGTCAACCCCTTGCTCGGCAAGAACGATAGCGAGCTCGGCCCCCGTTTTCCGGACATGAGCGAACCTTACGACAAGGCGCTGATAAAGGCGGCGAAAGGCGTGGCTGCCGGTCTCGGCATACCGGTGCACGAGGGGGTATATGCCGGTGTCACCGGCCCTACTTTCGAGACTCGTGCGGAATACAGGCTGCTGCATATTGCCGGGGGCGATGCCGTCGGTATGAGCACGGTGCAGGAGGTGATCGCCGCCCGGCACATGGGTGTGTCCGTCTTTGCTATCAGCGTGATCACCGACCTGGGCATCCGGGAAGAGGAGAACATCATTACCCATGAGGAGGTGCTGCAGGCGGCCGCAGCCGCAGAACCCAAGCTGACAGCGCTCTTCAAAGGGATCATCGCGGGGCTGTGAGTGGATATGGCCCAGGCGGGCCGAGGGTCCGGCTGTCTGCCGCGAAAAGCACAATTAACGTTTCTTATAGCTACCGTTGGCCATTAATGAGTAACTTGACCGGAATTTTTTCAGCATTGAAAATGAGCCGAATCATATGTGCAGGGTTATTCCTGGTGGTAATGTTCTCAGGATCGACCCTGCTGGCGCAGAATCCGCTGGGCCGTTTCGGCAATATGGGCGGCGGGGGAGGGGGCAAGGGCGATTCGCTGCAGCATCGCAAGGAGGACACCATCACCATCAACTTCAGGTATCTCGATAGCAGCCGGCTGCAGAAGCTGGACTCTTCCATTTTTGATCTTGGACGAAAGATACCCCGGCCTTCCGACTGGATCAACCTGGGCAATTTCGGTTCGGCCGCCCGTGATCTGGTCTTCACGCCACGTATGCAGTCAGGCTGGGATCCGGGCTGGCATGCGTATGATCTCTACCTGTTCACCCCGGAGGGGACGACGTTCTGGCACACCACCAAGCCTTATACCGAGATGGGCTATATGCTGGCGAGCAAGGGCGAGCAGTTCGTCGACATCTTTCATACGCAGAACATTAAGCCGAACTGGAACTTCTCTTTCGAATACCGGTTGATCAACGCTCCGGGAAGCTTTCAGAACCAGAATACCAACCACAACACCTACCGCCTCGGTTCCTGGTACCAGAGCAAGAGCAAGCGATACCAGAACTTCTTTGTGCTGGTGGCCAGCAAGCTGAACGCTTCCGAGAATGGCGGCATTCAGAGTGCCGGCGACCTGGACTCCCTGGCCTACAGCAACCAGGCGACCGTGCCGGTGAAACTGGGCAACAACCTCATACAATCCACTGGCAACCCGTTCTCCTCTTCGGTGACCACCGGGACGAAATATTCGCAGTCCACCTATCTCATGCGGCAGCAGTATGACCTGGTGGGTGACAAAGACTCGATCGTGACCGACTCTTCGGTGACCCCTCTTTTCTATCCCCGATTACGTATAGAGCATACGCTGGCCTACAGCAGCTACACCTACAAATTCCTCGATTCCTATTTCCCGCCTGATTATGT
>JAMFRX010000272.1 GCA_026224995.1 Puia dinghuensis | reverse complement strand
ATCGGTGTAGTCGACTGGAATCTTACGAGCCAGATGCTTGACGCCGGCTGTCGACGAGACGCTGTAGAGCTCCGGCATAGCCCCCGTAGGGAACTGCCCGTCCGTCACCAGGTCCTGGCGGTCCGTGGAGAAGAGCACGCTCCGGTCATCGGCGGTGAAGCTGCTGGGGTACTCATTCCGCGAATGATAGGTCAGCCTCCTGGCCTCGCCACCCGTGGCCGGCATCACAAAGACATCGAAGTCCCCATAACGGTCCGACGCAAAAGCGATCCACTTGCCGTCATGCGACCACACAGGCGCATATTCATACGACTCGCTGATGGTCAGCGCCACCGCCGTACCACCCTTGGATGACACGCTATAGATATCTCCCTTATAGCTGAAGAGAATGGTCGTACCATCGGGACTAATGGCCGGATAACGCATCCAAAGCGGATGCTCCTGGGCCTCGGCCTTTATAATAAGGACAGTGGCCAGTGTGGCCAATAAGAGGATTCTAGTCATAAGTGTATTGAAAAAATAAAAATAAACCTCTTTTTTTTCGGCTCCAAAAAGAGTTGGTTGTCATACGACATCGCTTCGTAAGACGCTATTTATCAATACATTAATTAGTCCACTAACTCGGTTGACGTAATGAAGGACACCTAAACTGAGTTTGTATGCGCCTCTGATCGGGTGTAAGTTTGTATCACAATTCAGCGATACAGTATCAAGCCAGCTGAAAACATCCTTCCGATTCGCTTCCATCCCTCGATTGACTCCCGCCATACACTTCTATACTATTGCCTGCCGCAAAATCTTTATTAATCAATTTTTGTAAAATCTAAAATCGTAATAGTATGAAATCTGTAGTAAAAGCACTCGTAGTAGCAGCAACCGCTCTCGTAGTAATCGTTAGCAATCCCTTGGCCAGCCACGCAAATGGCGGTGGAAATCACAATAAGAAAGCTTCGCTCACCGACGAGCAGGTATTTGTAAAGTATGTTGGCACGACCGACAACCACGTTGTTTTCCAGGTCCAGTTCGACAATCCTACCGGTGAAAAGTTCGCCCTGATCATCAAGAACGACAACGGCGATATCGTTTACCACCAGCAGTTCACCGAAACACATTTCTCTAAGAATGTATATTTCGAGAACACAGATGCCGAGATCGACCCTACCTTCATCATCCGCGGTAACAGCAGCGATATCGTTCGCCAGTTCCACGTCGTAAAGACCGTCACCGAAAACACCACTGTAACCGTTCTCTAAATTTATCCCCTATAAAAAAGTAAAGCCGGGCATTCGCCCGGCTTTTTTTATTTACTTTCCGTCTTTCGGAATTTCACATCTCTCAAGGCCTCACTCCGGTTATTACAAGGGTCCGTCACCAGCAAAAAGCTCATGTAATCGCCATTCACCACATACTTGTAAACACCTTCCCCATCCAAACAGGGATATTCTCCATCGATGTCCTTCAGCTTCACTGTGTCATTGACTATCTTAATTAAGGACCTGACAATGGTCTCGCCAGAGCTGGAAGTGGAATAGCTTGTATCAGCCCCGATGTGCATCGTCAGGGTATCATGCAGGGATTCGACATAGAACTTCCAGGCGGTATGCTTCAGGGACTGGGCCTGCAGGCGGTTAGCCCCGGCCGATAAGAAAAAGATAAAAAGAACGGCTGCTAATGGACGCATAATTTAATAGTTTATGTCGCAAATTATCCTTTTCGGCGGTTTGGAGCCTTCAGTCTGAAAAATATTATCGATAAGGTAACAGGCACCCCTGGCGGCTCCGTTTACCGCCCCTACTCCCCCTTTCACCGCCTTTCTTCCCCAAATTGTCGCCCTTCCCTTGCTCCGACCCGGCGATCGCTATATCTTAGTACCCATGAATACGCAATTAGACTCTCCCGTCCTCCAGGTGGAGAACCTGGACGTCCGCTACGGCGACTTCCACGCCGTCCGGCAAGTCTCTTTCCATGTCCAGCCAGGCGAGATCTTCGGCCTCCTGGGCCCCAACGGGGCAGGCAAGACCAGCACCCTGAGCGCCATCGAGGGCCTGCTGAAACCTACCGCCGGCGCCATCCGCGTAGCAGGCTACGACATTAGCCGTCAACCCCTGTACGCCCGCGCCTCCATGGGGGTACAGCTGCAGTCCACCAGTTTCCAGCCCGAGCTCACGATCTCCGAGATCATCCGCCTCTATGCCGGCATCCACGGCGTCGAACTCACAACGGACCGGCTGGCGAACATCCTGAACAATATCCAGCTCAAGGACGCAGCTGCCAAACGCTATGGTCAGCTCTCCGGCGGCCAGCAGCAACGCGTATCGCTGGTCATAGCCACCATCCACAACCCGCCGCTGCTTCTCATGGACGAACCGACTACCGGCCTCGACCCGCAATCCCGGCGCCAGCTCTGGGAAAGAATGGAAGCCATGCGGGATAAAGGACACGCCATCCTCCTGACAACCCACT
>JAMFRX010000271.1 GCA_026224995.1 Puia dinghuensis | reverse complement strand
TAAGCGCAACCTGTGTCTCATAAGCCAGTACGAAACGGGTGGGCTCCACGGTATTTACCATCGGGCCCTGAGTAATGGTGGGAACCACCTGATAAGGCCCTTTTCCTTCGAACGCTACACGGCCTTCGTAAATGATGCGGCCCACGCTGTCGATAATGCGATAGCCGAGTATCCCTTTTCCCGCATCAGCGAGATGGAAGTAGTCGGTAGCTTTGGTAAAGGTCTTCTTCATTTCGAGCAACGCTTTTCCGTCCCTGATATCGGCGGTGCGCGGCAAAAAGGCGATGGCAGGATATTCCGCCGTCTCGTCTAGCGGGCCATATGCAATCGTGCCATTAAATCCCGGACGGTTGATATCCAGCATGATACCGGTTTCCGTGCCCGTCAGGACGCCTATCATGTCGGGTAGTTTGTAGTCGTCCACCTTGGCCGCATCGGTATAGGTCTGGTCCCCGGCCTTTACAGTGAGGCGTCCGTTGCCATCATAGGAAAGATGATTAAGTGAAGCAGGTATTGCGGCACCCGGTGCAATTTGTGCCTGAGCAGCGAAGAGCATAGCTAACAAAGCTCCCGTTGTAATAATATATTTCATTATTCAATTTGTAAGTTACTGGTCGAAACGTTAATTCTTCAAGCCGTTGCCATTGCTTTGATAACAGCCGATATCCGCTCCTGGAAGGTCGATAGATGTCGCGCCGAAATTCGGGTCTAGCGGAAGACTCGATTTGGCGATGGAGAACGAAGTATTGCCCTTTCCGATAGCAGGTGAGCCAGTTTGCAGGTGGAAGTCAAAGCCGGTGACATAGGCAAGACGATCCAGGGTTGCATAGGCGCCGGCGCCGGTGAGATTGACAGGCAAAGGATAGTTCACGAACTTCGGGTTGCCCACGCCTACAACGGATGTGCCGTCATAATCCGCCCCCAGCGTATAATTTACAGGTAAATAGCTGGCGGGACTGGGAATGTCCGTCGGCTGCGGTTTTGTAAGTAACCCGGGGGGATAGAATTGGTCCGTGATCACCAGGCTGTCACCGTAGTTGTAGTTATTGCCATAATACAGATGCGCCGTATCCGCGACTACCAGGGCATTGCCCAGGTAAGTCCCCGTGCCGACGACCCTCAGGCCGACCCGGTCGTTTACCAGCAGGTTATTATAAACGAGCGCCTTGCCATTCTGTTCGATGTCGATGGAACCGCCACGGCCCAGTGAATTGCCTGCACCTCCATAAAAGTAACGGCGGTACCCGCAGTTGAGAATAGTATTATTATACACGCAAACAGAGTCCTGGTAAGTTGTGCCCTTGCTCCATACCTTTACCCCGTTGGAACAGCCGCCCATTATCAGGTTATAGGCTATATTACCCGTCGTGCCGCTGTTTACTACAATACCTTCGCTGCCGACGAGACCAACCTTCTCGAAGATATTCCTCATGATATTGTAATTCCCGGCCTGCACGCTGATAGCGGCCTTGCCGTCGATACAGCCATAGAACCAGGAATCCTCGACGTCCAGGAACCCATTGATATTATAAGCGCCAATGGCGGGCGAATAGCCGCCGTTCACAGTCCCTGCCGTCTGGGCCGTGCCATAGATACCGCCGGTGAACTCTATGTGCGTAAATTTGAAGACCATGAACTTCGTGGTGCTATCGCCCTGAAATCCTCCCCAAAGCCCCTTGTAGGCGGGATCCTGCAGCGGGTCTTCGGAAGGATTGTCGAATTTCTGCTGGTTTTGTACCGTGAACCATACCGGGTCAGCCTTGGTGCCCACTGAAGAGATATTTCCATGGAGCCAGAAATTGTAATTGCCGTTTATGTAGACCTTCGCGCCCGGCTGAAACATGATGGTGTCTCCTGTGTTGACGACAATATCGCCTGTAACATAATAAGTCGAATCCTGCAAAAAAGTGCCCTTCACCGTGCCGCTGACATTACCGGGTTTCACGGCGTTTGCGACCTGCCGCTGGGCCGTCGAAACATTACTGCTGCCGGATTTGCTGCAGGAAGCCCCTGCGAAAAGAAGGCAGGCTATTCCGGTGTATAGGAATAGTGTCTTCATCCTTAAATTTTTGCGTGTCATGTTAGTTATATTGATAGTTAAAAAAATGCTGCACGATTACAGTTTGTACTTTACTCCGGCAAGAAGGGTCTGTCCATAGGCATCCCGCTGAATAAGGATGCGATTGGGATCCGTCTGGCCTTCGACGCCGCCTTGGTAATTTGTGAGCCCGTTGGCATGAAGGATATCCTGATATAAATTACTGTTCAGGAGATTGGTCGCCTTGATAAAGGCGGAAAAATGCCTGTTGAACCGCTTCGTGATAGAAAGATCCAGCTGCGCGCTGGCCCTTTGCCAGATATCCAAACCATAGAACGGGGAGACGATGGCAATTCGCTTTCCGGTATAAACAAAGCTCAGCTGCCCGTCCCAACCTGACTTAGCATCCTTGAACAGTAAGGAAAGATTTCCGATATGGTCGGCCTGACCCTGGAGAGGTCTTGTCTGATTGACGAATGTGGCCGATGGGTAGCCGTTGGTCTCTCCCGAAAGCTGTTTCAACGTAGTAATGGTCGAATGGGTATAGCTGTAGTTTCCGCTTAGCCCGAATTTACCGATGAATTTGGAAGCCACTAATTCGAACCCATAATTGGTGGCATTGGAGCCGGGATTCGTAGGCCCATAACGGATACTGGTGTTATTGTTCTGCGTCACGGAACTTCCGTCCAAAGTAAAAGTGGCATATTCTATCGGATCGGTGATCAACTTATAGAAAAGACCGCCCATGATATAGTCCGTCGAAGAAAAGAAATTATCATATCGGAAATCGATGTTATCGGCCGTGGAATGTTTTAGGTTGTAATTGCCCGAGGTCGTGTACAGCGAGGTAAGATCGGTGTTAGTAGAGGAAGGGATCAGATCATACAGGTTCGGCCGGCTTATCGAAGCGAAATAGGACAAACGTAGATTCTGCCTGTCGGTCAGGCTGTACCGCAGGTGCAGGCCCGGCAGAACATCCGTATAATTAAAGCTGCCGGTCTTGCCGATAAGCGCACTGGAGATCATGGAGGTATAATTCTGCCTGGTGTTTTCAACCCTGACACCCCCTATGACATGTAATTTTTCTGCAAACAGGATATTTGCCTCCAGATAGCCGGCGCTTACCGTCTCGTGCGCCGTGTAATTATTTTCATTGGTCGTGTCACCGTAAGGATTCAGGAAGGAGAATTTGGCGCTGTCGATCGTCGTATACGCCTGCAACGGTTGATTCGCGTTGCCGGTATTGGATATTTCCGTATAGTCATTGTAGTAGCTGGTCCGGTCCTTTTGCCGGTATAAGCCTCCGGCGGTGATCGTTATATTCCTTGCGGGAATATAGCTCAGATTGAGATAAGCCGACTTGTCCCTGTCATCGCTGTGCTGCCATACGCTGGGAAGATTATTGACATAGAGCGGGGAATAATTAGGATAATAGGTGACTTCCTTGTAAGTGAACAGATCAAGCTGGTTGGGGGTGGTCGATCTTGCTTCCGCATAGGATAAGGTCCATTCCGCAGAAAACCGGTCCGAGAACTTGTCATGGCCGTTGAGAGCAAAATGCGTCATGTTCTTTCGGTCGAAAACAAACCGGTCGTAGAAGTCGATCTCCCCGGGGGCAAACGGCGACACGTCATAATGGCTATGTTGGTTATTATCGAGCTGTAAGAACAGGCCATAGAGGTCGATGGAATGGTGCGCGGAAAGATCGTAGCTGACCTTTCCCTGTAAACCAAGACGGCTTTGTAAAAAAGAATATTGCCGGTGTTCCGATTGGGTGAAGATAGGCGAATTGGGCGGGTTATTATTCACGCCAAGCTGCAGATAATAAAGGGTGTTTCCTCCCCTGTATTCCCGGATATAACTGGTCCCGATGGTATAGCCCAATTTGTGCTTAAACAGGCGGTCGCTGATCGTAAAACCCCCTACCATATTCACAGGATACTGAACCTTGTGAAAATTCAGAGGGCTGACGGGAATATCGGAGGCCTTGGCCGCGTAATCGGTGCCGAATCTTTCCGTGGGAGACTGAAAGTCGATACCCGCCCTGGGCGTCTCAGAGAAAGATCGCTTCGCAAAGACGCTGCTCCCGCCCAGGCTAAAATCGGCGGAAAGATTGAATTTGTCCGACCCCTCCTTCATGACCAGGTTGGTGGCCCCGCCTATAGCGTTCGCCTCCATATCCGGTGTGAGCGACTTCACGATCTCTATCCGCTGAACCATCTCGGCCGGGAACATATCGAGTGGAACCGAACGTTGCGTCGGATCGGGGCTCGGCAGGATCACCCCGCCAATGGAAGTATAATTATACCGGTTGTCCAGCCCTCTTATAATGGCATAGCGACCGTCCCCGCTGCTCGAGCGCTGAACCGAAACACCGGAAACCCGCTGTATGACATTCCCCACGGATATATCCGGCGAAAGTTCAATCGCCCTGGCCGACACGACGTTGACCAGCTGGGCGGCATTCTTCTCCAATTTTCTGGCGCCGGCTTCCCGCTTATCGGAGGTAACGGCGGCTTCCTCCAGTGTCTTTGCTGAAGACGCCAATTGAAACAACATGGTCTTCAGGCCTTTGGATGTTATAGGAACAGTCTCCTCTTTCGTTGTGTAACCTGTATAGCTGATGACAATGGTATAGGAACCCGGCTTTAATTCCTTCACCCGGAAGTAGCC